>SBHJ01000206.1 GCA_006226465.1 Alphaproteobacteria bacterium
GTTCCCGAGACTTTTGTGATCGATGGCAAGGGCGTGATCCGGTACCAACATATTGGCGACGTGCGGGCCGAGGATGTGCCGATGCTGCTGGCAAAGCTGCGGGAGGCGGGCGAATGAAAGCTCTGCTGACCACCTTACTTGCCGCGCTGCTGGCCGTTCCGCTGGCTGCGCAGGACAGCATGCCGCCGGCGCCCTATGCCTATCGCCAGTTGAGCGACCCGGTGCAGGAGGCACAGGCCAAGGCACTGATGGAGACGCTGCGCTGCCTCAAATGCCAGAGCCAGTCGATCGCCGATAGCGATGCGCCGATGGCAGGCGACATGCGCCATCAGGTTCGCACGCGAATTGCTGCAGGCGAGGATCCCGATGCAATTCGCGCATGGCTGGTCGAGCGCTATGGCGATTATGTCAGCTACGAGCCCGAGATCAGCGAAACGACCTGGCCGCTGTTCGCGATTCCGCTATTGCTGATCGCTGTGGCGGCGTTGATCATCTCGCGCCGCATCGCGCGAAAGGGCAAGGGGGAGGCGGCATGACCTGGCTCCCCATCCTTGCACTTGCGGTGCTGGCCTTCCTGATTGTCGCCTTTGTTTTTCGCCTTCCCAAGAGTGGTTGGGCAATGTTTGGCGCAGTGTTGATGTTCGGATTGGCGGGTTACGCATTGCAGGGATCACCTGGCATGCCTGCCGCCCCCAAATCTGTCGCGTCCAACGATAGGGGTTCGGGCGAGGCCATGGTCGATGCTCGGCGCGCACTGTTCGATCCGGCCCAGCCCAAACCCCATTATTTGACCGTTTCGGACGGGTTCGCACGCCGCGGAAAGTACGAACGAGCCGCCAATATCCTTCGCAGCGGACTGGCTGAAAATCCCGCCCATGGCGAGGGTTGGCTCGCGCTGGCCAATGCGTTGGTCGAGCATGCGGAAGGGCAAGTGACCCCTGCCTCGCTATACGCCTATGGCAAAGCCGAAGGAGCGCTGCCTGGGCACCCGGGGCCAGCTTACTTTCTTGGCTTTGCGCTGATTCGATCGGGGCAGCCGATGCAGGCGCGAGCGGTATGGAGCGATTTGCTGGAAAGTTCTCCGCCCGATGCACCATGGCGGGCTGACCTGGCAGAGCGGATCGCACAGCTCGATGAACTCATAGCCCGGATGCAAGGCGCGAGACCTCAATAGCGATATGTTGCAGGCGCGAACCGCCGGTGCTAAGCGCCGCCGCCTTGCTCGCATGCGATTCTGCGGGATTGGAACCCAGCGACTGGGGCAGTACCGGGAAATGATCGGAAAATCCTAGGTAATGAGCGACGCTTCACCACAAACTGCAGGCAATGGTGATTTGAACGGCCACAGTGCGTCCAAGACTGCACTGGCGATTGGCGCGATCGGCATTGTTTTCGGCGATATCGGTACAAGCCCGCTCTACGCATTCCGAGAAACCTTTCTTGGTGAACACTCGCTCGCGATCGACAAGCTACATATCTATGGCGTGGTCAGCCTGATCTTTTGGTCGATGACGCTGATCGTCTCGCTGCAATATGTCACCTTGTTGATGCGCGCCGACAACAAGGGGCAGGGAGGCACCCTTGCGCTGGTCGCCAAGCTTACGCGCCACGTCGGTAAGTCGCGCTATGGTTGGTTGACGATTGTACTTGGCGTGTTCGCGACGGCGCTGTTCTATGGCGACAGCATGATTACGCCCGCGATTTCGGTCCTGTCTGCGGTCGAGGGCCTGACGGTGGTCAATTCGCGCTTGCAACCGCTCGTCATCCCTATCGCACTGATCCTGCTGATCTTCCTCTTCCTGATCCAGAGGCGCGGTACGGCCAAGGTCGGGGCGCTTTTTGCCCCGGTGATGATCGTCTATTTCGTGACCATTGCCGTGCTGGGGATCATTCACATCATCGCAAACCCCTACATCCTGCAGGCGCTCAACCCTTGGTATGCGGTGCAGTTCTTCATTGCTGATGGCCGGATAGCTTTCTTGGCGCTTGGTTCGGTCGTGCTGGCGGTGACAGGGTCGGAGGCGCTCTATTCGGACATGGGGCATTTCGGGCGCGGCCCGATGCGGCTGTCCTGGTTCGGATTCGTCATGCCCTGTCTGCTGCTCAATTATTTCGGCCAAGGCGCGATGATCGCATCGCTTGATCCTGCTGAAACGCTGGTCGCGATGCAGAACCCGTTCTTCATCATGGCTCCCGAACAATTGCGTCTGCCTCTGGTCCTGCTAGCGACGATGGCTACCTTCATTGCAAGCCAGGCCGTGATTTCGGGTGCATTCTCGGTTACCCACCAGGCCATCCAGCTGGGCTTCGTCCCGCGGCTTTCAACCGAGCACACCAGCGCTTCCGCGCAAGGACAGATCTATATCCCCTTCGTCAACAATGTGCTGATGGTGGCGGTAATCTTGCTTGTGCTGTTGTTCCAAAATTCATCCAACCTCGCCAGCGCTTATGGCATCGCGGTGACGGGTGCGATGTTCATCGATACACTCTTGATGGGCTTGCTTCTGTTTGCCGTTTGGAGATGGCGCTGGTGGTGGGCGTTGCCGGTGTTCCTGCTCTTCGCATTTGTCGACGGTGCCTATTTCACCGCCAACCTGCCCAAAGTCCCGGATGGCGGGTGGTTCCCGCTGGTCGTTGGCCTAATTGCCTTCACCCTACTCACCACCTGGGCGCGCGGGCGCAAACTGATGCGTGATCGGATGAACGAGGTTTCGCTGCCGATGGAAATTTTCGCGAAATCGGCGAAGAACTCGGCGATGCGCGTGCCCGGTACAGCGATCTTTATGGCTTCGGCGACCGCAGGCGTTCCCTCGGCGCTGCTTCATAATATCAAGCACAACAAGGTGCTGCACGAGCGTGTGGTGATCCTGACCGTGAAGATTGCCGAAGTGCCCTATGTCGATCCGCAGGAACGCTGCGAGTATCGTGATCTCGGTGATGGTTTCTACCGCGCGATCCTGCATTACGGTTTCATGGAGGAAACCGATGTCCCGGCGGGACTGAAGCAAATGGAGCGTTGCGGCGGCGAATTCGACATGATGCAGACCAGCTTCTTCCTGTCGCGCCAGACCTTGCTGCCCTCCAAGAAGCCAGCCATGCCGCTTTGGCGCGAAAAGGTATTCGCCTGGATGTTGCGCAATTCGGCGACTGCGATGGACTTCTTCAAGCTACCGACCAACAGGGTGGTGGAGCTGGGTAGCCAGGTCGAAATCTGATTTGCTCATGCTTGGGCTGCAAATCGCGCTCACCGTCGCTTCCGGTGCTCACGTACACATTGGTACGCTACGCGCCGGTTCTCGGCTCACACAATTTTCGCCTCAAGCCTAAGCAAATCGCAATGGCACTAAAAAAGGGGCGCCGCCATCGCAGGCAGCGCCCCTATGCTGTGTCAGAAGCTGTGCGATCAGCCCACCAGATTGGCACTGACCATCGCATACATCATCGGCAGCGACAGCAGTACGTTGAGGCGGCTGGCGATCAAGGCACGCGGCGCGGCTGCAGCTTTTTCTTCTGCACTCGCTTCAACAATGCCCAGGATCTTCTTCTGCGCGGGCCAGATGATGAACCACACGTTGAAGGCCATGATCAGCGCCAGCCACATGCCGGTCCCGATCAGGTTGATCCCGTCGGCTCCGGTGCCGCCAAAGCTCAACGCCTGCGTGCCATAACCGTTATGGAAGGCAATGGTGAGGCCGGTCAGTACCGTGAGCGCTGCGGCCCAGCGAAAGTAGAACAGCACCTTGGGCGCGATATGGCCCGTAATGGCACCTTTCTGTTCGGCCGGAATTGCAGGCATTGTCGGCACCTGAACGAAGTTAAGATAATAGAGCAGACCGATCCACAACACGCCGAAGAACAGGTGGAGCCAGCGAAACACGTCATCGGCGATGGATTTGCCGTCCGCCCCGGTCCATCCGGTGAATGACGAAATAACGACTAGTGCGGCGACTATTCCAAGCAGCAGCACCAGGTTCAGATTTCCGAAAAGTTTTGCCATTGAGAGTCCCCCAAAAAAGTTGATCCAGAGCAATAACCGGGCTGGCTGATGCCGCCCGATTTGAAGCTATCCTACGCGCTTCGGACGCCGCTTTGCAAGCTCACGAAGGGGGCGGGTTGTGCGTTTCCTCGTCGACGCCCTCTACCGACAGCCCGTGTTTGAGCAGCATCGGGATCTGGCTGAAGGTGAACAGGAAGCTGATCGGCAGGAACACCCACAGCTTAGCTGCGAGCCAATCTCCGAAGTCGAGATACCAGCGCAGGAACTCGTTGAGGCCAGCCAGCGCCAGGAAAAACACGCCCCAATTGCGCGATAGTTTCAGCCAGCCTTGGTCGGAAAGACCATCAAAGGCCGCTTCGAGCAGGAACTTGAGCAGCGGCTTGCCTATTTTCCAGCCTACCAGCAGCGCAAGGCCGAGAGCCAGATAGATGATCGTGGGTTTCAACTGGACGAAAGTCGGATCTCCGAAGAACACCGTCAGCGTACCGAAACCCACGATCAGTGCGGTCGAAAACATGAGCATGGGTGAAACCTTGCCAAGTCGCCACTTGGATACGCCCAAGGCGACCACAGCGGTGGCCATGAAAGCCAACGTACCTTTGATTACCGCAGCGACTTCACCAATTGGTTCCGGCTCGGCAGGCGCGAAATATCGGTAGGTCAGGAAAAACACCAAAAGAGGACCGTAGTCGACCAGAACGCTAAGCCAGCCTGAGCCCTGCTTTGTCTTGCCTTCGCCAGCCATTACGCCACTCCTGCTATGACGCGCGCGACCAGATCGGGGTCAAACGGACGCAAGTCATCGATCTTCTCGCCCACCCCAATCGCATGGATCGGCAGGCCATATTGCTCGGCTGCGGCGACCAGCACGCCGCCGCGCGCAGTGCCATCCAGCTTGGTCATGATCAGGCCGGTCACGCCGGCAACCTCCTTGAACACGTCGATCTGGCTCAGCGCGTTCTGGCCGTTTGTGGCATCGAGCACCAGCACAACGTTATGTGGAGCCTCCGGGTTGAGGCGACCCAGCACTTTCCGGATCTTTGCCAGTTCGTCCATCAGCTCGCGTTTGTTCTGTAGGCGACCGGCGGTGTCGACGATCAGCACGTCGGTGCCCTTGTCGGTAGCCGCCTTGACCGCGTCAAACACGATGCTGGCCGGATCGCCGCCCTCAGGGCCGCGAATAATCGGCACACCCACACGCTCGGCCCAGGTGGCGAGCTGGCCGATCGCCGCCGCGCGGAACGTATCGCCCGCCGCCAGCATCACGCTGTAATCGTCTTCCTGGAACAGGTGGGCGAGCTTGGCGATGGTGGTGGTCTTGCCGCTGCCATTAACGCCAATCACCAGGACCACCTGCGGGCGCGGGAAGGCGGTGATTTCGATCGGCTTGGCAACCGGACGCAGGATTGCGGCGATTTCTTCCGCCACCGCTTCCTTGAGCTCCTTCTCGCTGATCTCCAGTCCAAAACGTTTCTCGGCCAATTGTGTGCGAATGCGCTTCGCGACGATTGGGCCGAGGTCGGACAGGATCAGCGCATCTTCAACCTCGTCGAGTGTGGCATCGTCGAGCCTTGCCCGGCTGACCACCTCGGTAAGGTTGGACGAAAGCCGTTCCGATGTCTTGCGGAAGCCGCCGAACAGGCGCTGTGTCCACGATTGCTTGGGCGTTTCAGCCTCGCTCATCGGAGCAGTCCCTTGTCAATTCGATCCGGTTGCATGGTTACGATATGCCCGGGTGTGGTGCCGACGGGAAGGGCGACCCGCGCGAATTCCTCCGAGTATCCAGAACCGTCGCGTTCGGCGAGGACCGACAGCTGGCGGCTTACCAAAGTTTCGAGCCAGGCTTGGCGATTGCGCGCCACAGCGATGCGCAGTTCGCCTGCGCGGTGCTTGATTTCGGTCCCATCGACCTGCGGCATCAAGGATGCGGGTGTGCCGGGACGAGGCGAGTAGGGGAAGATATGGCCGTGAACGATGTTGAGTTCGGCGACGATCGACAAGTTGGACTGATGATGCTCCTCCGTCTCAGTCGGAAATCCAGCGATCAGATCTGCCCCGATGGCGACGTTGGGACGCCGCTCCTTCAGGCGGCGGATCAGGTCGATCGCGTCGGACCGCAAGTGCCGGCGTTTCATACGTTTCAGGATCAAGTCGTGCCCATGCTGGAGCGAAAGGTGCAAATGCGGCATCACCCGAGGTTCACCGGCCAGCAGTTCGAAAAGTTCCTCGTCGATCTCGACCCCATCGAGCGACGACATGCGCAGTCGCCCAAGTTCGGGGAATGCGGAAAGGATGCGTGAGACCAATCGGCCCAGTTTGGGTTTGCCGGGCAGGTCATGCCCCCAACTCGTAACATCGACACCGGTCAGGACCAATTCGGGCGCACCTGTATTGAGATGCGCGCCTACTTCGCACAGGACTTGGTCGATCGTCAGCGAACGGCTTGGCCCGCGACCCTGCGGAATCACGCAGAAGGTGCAGGCATGGTCGCAACCGTTTTGCACAGCGACAAAGGCGCGGGTATGCTGCACCGGCGCCTGCCATGAGGCCACCGGCACGTTCCAAGCCCTTGGGTCGAGTTTAACCTCGTTGGAGACCAACCCGTCGACCTCTGGCATTGCGGCGAGCTGCTCACACTCGATCTCGGCCGCACAGCCGGTGACAAGCAGCCGTGCATCGGGGCGCGCACGCCTTGCCTTTCGGATCGCCTGCCTGGTCTGCCGCACAGCCTCGGCAGTGACTGCGCAGCTATTTACCACCACCACATTGTCTTCTCGAGCCAGCATGGCGCGCATACGCTCGCTCTCGGCCAAGTTCAGGCGGCAGCCGAGCGACACCACTTCGGCTCCGCTCACGCGTAGTCATCCCACTCAAACGAACCAACAAAACTGGTGCTGGCTGGACCGGTCATGATGATCCTGCCGTGATCGTTCCACTCGATGCGCAGGTCGCCGCCGGGGAGTGTGACTGTCACGTCCCGTTCGACCAGCCCGCGTCTCATGCCGGCAACGGCAGTTGCGCAGGCCCCGGTGCCGCAGGCACGGGTTAATCCGACGCCACGCTCCCACACTCGCAATTTGATCGCACCGCGCGCTGCGATGCACGCGACATTTACGTTCACACGTTCGGGAAACAATGGGTCATGCTCGATTTCCGGCCCCAGCCGCTCGAGCTCGATCGTGTCGATATCCTCGACAAAGAAGACCACATGCGGATTGCCAACATTGACCGCCGCAGGATTTTCCAGCGGCCCCCAGCCGACCGGCATATCCAGCGTATCCATTGCGTAAGCGAGCGGGATATCGCTCCAGCCAAAGCGCGGTTCGCCCATATCGACACGTGCGCCACCGCCGATCGGATCAAGCGAAATGAGGCCGCCGTCGGTCTCCACATCGGCAGGAGCGCCATGGAGCAGGGCGATCGCCCTTGAGGCATTTCCGCAGGATTCCACTTCGCCGCCATCCGCATTGAAGATCCGCATCCGGAAATCGGCGATCTTGCTTGGTTCGAGCAGGATCAGCTGGTCGCACCCGATCCCGGTTGTGCGATTGGCAAGTCCGGCGGCCACTTTTGCTGTCATTGCGGGCAGCGCGAACTCGCGTGCGTCGAGCACGACAAAATCATTGCCCAGGCCATGCATCTTGGTGAAGGGAATGCGCATCGATGGCGCATCTATGCGCCGCGAACCGCGCAGTCCAGTCTTTCGGGAGGAACCAAGGACTTGGATTAGCTACCGGTGGCCCGGTGGTCATTGGCGATATCGACTACTACAGGATCTGATTCATGCCGCGCTAGTGGCTCACCGGCCCTGTTGAATTTGCCCATTGCAGTCAAACGGTGATGCACCTGTTCGGCGGTTTCCGGTTGCCCGTAAAGGTAGCCCTGACCCTTGAGTTTGCCCATCGTCCTGAGTGCATCGAGGATATCCTGGTCTTCGACACCTTCGGCGGCGATCGACACGTTCAACTTGGCGCCAAGCGATACGATGGCATCGACTATTTTGCTGTTCGAAGCCTCATCCTGCATCCCGGTGATGAAGCTGCGGTCGATCTTGACCCGATCGAACGCCAACGATCGCAAGTAGTCGAGGCTCGACAGGCCTTTGCCGAAATCGTCGAGATTTATCCGGATGCCCTGATTCTTAAGGCTGGCGATGATGGACTGTACCTGTTCGCTATTCTCGTGCAGGCAATTCTCGGCAATATCGAGCTCGACACGCTCGGGCGGAAAATTGTGCTTGACCAGCAGCTTGAGGAAGCGCTGGGCAAACCACGGATCGCTTAGCTGGTATGCCGATATATTGAACGAGAGCGATAGCGAGGCATCCCATTGCTTGGCATCCTCGAAGGCCTGTTCCATGAGCTGTTCAGACAGCTTGGCAATCACTCCCATTTCTTCCGCAACGCGGATAAAGACTTCTGGCTTCACGAGCCCAAGGTCTGGTGAGTTCCATCGTGCGAGCATTTCAAAACCCAGCAGTTCGCCGGTTTCCAGGTCTACCTGCTGTTCGTAATATGGTTCGAATTCGCCGTTCGCCAGGGCTTGGTGTATCCCCGTTTCAAGCTCGATACGCTTGTTGAACTCGCGCTCCATCGTCGGGTCAAACCAGAAATAGCCATTCTTTCCCTGTTTCTTGGCCTGGTACATCGCGATGTCGGCATTGTGCATCAGTGCATGAACATCGAAGTCCCGATCGCCCTCAACGCGTTCACTATCGGAAGCCAGGCCGATAGACATGGTCACTCCTGTCGAGCCGAAGCCTGTCAGGAGCGATTCGTTACACACATCAATGATCGACGTTGCCAGTTGATCGATCAGCAAGGGCTGAGCTCCATCGAATGGAACGGCAAAGGCGAATTCGTCACCACCGATGCGGGCTAGCAAAGCATCTTCGGGCAGTCGTGCGCGAATGCGGGCTGCGATCTCGATGAGCACCCTGTCGCCCGCAACATGTCCGCTCAGATCATTGATCTTCTTGAAGTTGTCCAGATCGATCATTCCGAAAGCAATCGAATGGCCGCGCAAATTCGCGTTGAGACGAAGCCTCTCTGTTGCGTTGGCAAGGGCGCGGCGGTTGAGACATCCTGTCAGCGGATCGGTTTCTGCCAAGATACGGGCCTTTTCTTCGGCCGTACGGCGCACCAGGATCTCTTCCGTCAGCTCGCGATATCTACGCCATCCAAAAATGATGAGCGCGATATTGAGGAGCAATGCACTGGAAAGTACATTGTCTGGCGCATGCCCCGTTCCCAGTAGCGATCGGACAACGCCAGGCAAAACACTGCTCCCGGTTGCGACGAACAGCATGACGGCGGTAAGGGCAATGCCCAATGCCACTATATCGCGTTCGGCGCGCCCAAGCGTTGGTTTCCCGGTGATTCCCACCCCTGCTCGTTTCCCTTGGATTGATCTTCGCCCGAGTGATCGGAAATTTCTCCGCTTGTTATGCGCTTGCGCGATAAAAATAGGGTTAATTCGGCTTAGGTGTGGCTACTTCGGGGGGTGGCTACCTGTGGCAGCCTCGCTATGAGGCACATTCAAATTTAGAAAGGGGGGTGAAGTGCAGCGCTATTGGCTGATGAAGTCCGAGCCATTCAAATATGGTTGGGATGATCTTGTGGCAGAGGAGGAGGGGACCTGGGATGGTGTCCGCAATCACCGCGCCAAGAATAACCTTGCCGCGATGAAGGTGGGAGAAGAGGCGTTCTTCTATCACTCACGCGAAGGGCTGGAAATTGTCGGCATTGTTACGATCAGCGTTTCGGGGATCACAGACCCAACCGATGCCGAGGGCAAATGGGCGGCCGTCAAGGTCAAACCCAAGAGAATGCTCAAGAAGCCCGTCACCCTCCAACAAATCAAGGCAGATCCACGTCTGACCGAATGCGAGCTGATCCGGCTGGGACGGCTCTCGGTAGCCGAGATTACCCCGAAGGAATGGAAGGTGATCCTGGAGCTGGCAGGCGAATAGGCTGGGCTACCGGTTGCGCAGCCCGCTCACCGTTGCCCCGCTGGCGGCCAATTGTTCAATATCGATCTTGGCGTGGATCAGGCGCAGCCCGCTGCGATCACGCGCTTCGAGTAATGCGGATTTGAACTCATCGGTAGTACAGGCCGCCGCCGTCCACGCCCCGAAAGCCGCGCCGAGCGCCGCAAAATCGGGATTTGCCAGATGTGTTGCCGAGATGCGCTCAGGAAACTCGCGTTCCTGGTGCATGCGGATGGTGCCATAGGTCGAATTGTCGATCACGATCACAAGCATATTGCAGCCGTGCTGGGCAGCGGTGGCCAGTTCCTGTCCATTCATCAGGAAATCGCCGTCGCCGGCCACGGCAACTACAGTTCTTTCAGGAAAGCGCCGCGCCGCGGCAACAGCGGCTGGCATACCATAGCCCATCGCCCCGGCTGTAGGGGCGAGCTGGGTCGGGAAGCTATCATAGCGCCAATAGCGATGCCACCACCCGGAGAAATTGCCAGCGCCATTGCAAATGATCGTGTCGGCGGGAAACTCGGATCGCATGAAGCCGACGCATTCGGCCATGTCGAGCGCGAAGCTGTTGGCGGGACGCGGCGTTGACCATTCTTCCCATTCGGCATGAGCCCGCGCCCCGGCATCGAAGGAGATGATCGAATGATCCTCCCACAACGCGGCGCATTCGGCGAAATCGTCCATTGCCGCGCAGATAGACAGGTCGGTACGATAGACCCTGCCAAGCTCCTCCGGATCGGGGTGAATATGGACCAACTGCTGGCCGGGGTGTTCGGGGGATGGGAAGGTATAGCCATCGGTGGTTGCTTCGCCCAGCCTTGCGCCTACCGCCAACACAAGGTCAGCTTGCTTGACTCGCTCGACCAGCTTGGGGTTGGGGCCATAACCGAGATTTCCGGCATAAACCGGGCTCGATGGTGAAATTGCATCTTGGCGCCGGAATGCGGTTGCGACGGGCAGGCCGATCCGCTCCGCAAATTGCTGGAAATGCTCCCGTGCCTTGGCGTTCCAGCCAGCTCCGCCAATAATCGCAATCGGGCTGGCGGCGTCGCCGATCATCGCCATCATGGCTTGCATTGCATCGGGACAGGGAGCCTGCGCCGGACGACTTACCTGTGGGCGCGATTTGGCGTTCGCGCCTTCATGCAGCATGTCCTCTGGCAAGGCGATGACAACCGGGCCCGGCCTGCCCGAAACCGCAACGCTGAAGGCGCGGGCGACATATTCAGGAATGCGTTCCGGATCGTCGATCCGCGCCGACCATTTGCAGATCGGGCCGAAGAAGGCGGAAAAATCGACCTCCTGGAACCCTTCGCGATCGCGCGCATCACGCGCAACATCGCCCACGAACAGGATCATCGGCTGCGAATCCTGGTGCGCTACATGCACCCCGATGCTGGCATTGGTTGCGCCAGGCCCACGCGTCACAAAGCAGACACCGGGGCGCCCGGTCATCGCGCCGTCGGCACAGGCCATAAACGCCGCGCCGCCTTCTTGCCGGCAGGTGACGAGGTCGATCGACGGGCGGTCATGCAGCGCATCGAGCACCGGCAGGAAGCTCTCCCCCGGCACCGTGAAAATGCGATCGACGCCCTGCTCTATCAGGCAGTCGGCGAGCAGGGCAGCAGCACCCGGAGTAGTGGAATGACTCATGCTCGGGCGCTTAGCTGCGAGGCGCTGGCGACGCAATCATTGTGGATATTCACGATGAATTGGGATGCTTAATGTCCCACCGGTGAACAACGCGGATTCCTGCCGCGCGCGATGGTTAGCGATGCGTTAAGACGTGGGCATGAGAAGAGCCCTAGTCCTCACTGACGAAGCCTCCCGGCACCCTTTCCGGGCCTCGCTTCCCGCCCATATTCGCAGCCGTGAATATGAGAACCCTGCCGAATCGTTATGGCGGTTGACCCAACAGGATGTTCGCGGATTCGCCAGCACCTATCTCGCTTGCTTCGTGGCGGCGCTCGTCTTCGTCATGTGACATTGAGCCTAGTGGCGGTTCTCAACCTCCGCCCGATATAGGCGCTTCCCCAGCCAGGACGAAAACAGGCACATAGCCGCGGTAAACAACAGCTGATCGACCACCGCTATGTTGATGGCGCTAAGGCCCATGGCAATCAGCGAGCCGGCCACCATCGCACCCGAATTGACGATATTGTTTGCCGCGATTGTGCGGGATGCGTGCTGCGGCTCGCAACGAGTCGTAAGAAAGGCATAGAGCGGCACCACGAACATACCGCCTGCCACGGCGATCCCCAGCAGGCATAGCAAGATTGCGATCGCCATCGGCCAGGCCAGGAATTGTGCTACATTAAGCAACTCGGTCGGCTGGTCGGCCTGCCATACCCGGCACACGACATAGAATGCGATCACGAACAGCCCCATGACGACCACCGATGCGGGTGAGTAGCGCGCTGAAACCCGCCCTTTGAGCAATGCATTCACCGATACCGATCCGATCGCGACGCCAACCGAGAAGACCACCAGGAACAGGCTCGCCACTTCCTTGCTCGCCATCAGTGTATTCTTGGCGAGGGGCGGGAAGTGGATGAACAGGACCGCCCCGATCGTCCAGAAGAAGCTGATCGCCATGATCGCATAGAAGATCTGGGCATCATGCATCGTGTTGCGGATCAGCGTGATCGAGGCGCGCCAGACATTCCAGTCGAGCTTTTCATCCGGGGCGGTCGCGGGTGCTGAGGGGACCTGCCGGCTGGTCAGGTATCCGATCACGGCGGTGAATACGATGCCAACGGCGGCCCACTCAATGGGGAGCCATCCGGCCAGGATCGTCCCGCCCAGAATTGCGATATAGGTTCCGGCCTCGACCAGGCCCGTGCCGGCGAGCACCTCTTCCCTCTTCAGGTGTTGCGGCAGGATCGCATATTTGATCGGCCCAAAGAAAGTCGAATGGACACCCATGGCGAACAGTGCGGCCAGCAAGATGGGGATCGCCAGGCTGGAAACCGCAATGCCCTTCCACGCCATGACCAACCCGATGCAACCCACCGCCATGATGCCGATTTCGGCAGCCTTGATGATGCGGATTATTTTCGCCTTGTCGCGCATATCCGCAAGTTGGCCCGAAACGGCCGAGAACAGGACAAAGGGCACAATGAACAAGCCTGACGCGACCGCGCTGAAGATCCCTTCTGAATTCTCGTCCTGATAGACCGAATAGACTACGAACAGCACCATCGCGGTCTTGTAGAGATTGTCGTTGAAGGCGTTGAGCAACTGGGTGCAGAACAGCGGAAGGAAGCGCCTTCGGCGCAGGAGATGCGTGGTTGTCGTCATGCTTGTCCCGGACGCTGCTCCTGCTTCACGCGCAACCTTAGCCCATGCGCGCCCGTGAACAAGGCGGAATGCGCATCTTTTGCCCCGCCGTGATACGCGCTAACATGGGCGCGATGCTGACCCTACCCAACCTCCTTACCTTGTCGCGCATATTGGCGGTGCCTTTCCTGGCCTTCCTGCTGTGGTGGCCCGACTGGCAGACGGGATACTTGCTGGCTTTCGGCCTCTACAGCCTGATGGGGATCACCGATTACTTCGATGGCTACCTCGCCCGATCGAGCGGGACCGTATCCAAACTGGGGATGTTCCTCGATCCGATCGCCGACAAGATCATGATCGCCGCTGTAATCCTGGTGTTGACCGCCCAAGGCGTACTTCGCGGCCCCTACGTTGGGGACATGCATGTGATTGCCGGGTTGATCATCCTGATCCGAGAGATCGCCGTTTCGGGCCTTCGTGAATTCCTAGGTGGTTTGCAGGTCTCGGTCCCTGTTACCAAGCTGGCCAAGTGGAAAACGACCTTCCAGATCATTGCACTCGGATCGCTGATCCTCGGGCGCGGCCTGCCAGAATGGAACATGATGATCGGCGGGATCGAGGCCAATGTCCCGCATACGGTTGGCCTCACCACGCTGTGGGGCGCCGCGATCCTGACCTTGATGACCGGGTGGGATTACCTGCGGGTTGGCCTCAAGCATATGGATTGAGCTGATTGGCCCTATGTGGCCCTGCGAACCGCAGCTTTCTGCGCTTCCGGTGCTCACTTGGATGAATCTACGCTGCGCGCCGGCTCTCGAAATCCACCATTCTCGGCGCCACCTGTGGCCACTCCGGGATCTGATGGAAGCATATAGTCGACGTATTTCATTGGACTAAATCCTTTCTCAACCATTGCGGGATAGCACAGCCCGCATGAGTGCAACGCTTTCAACCCTTCTGACCCTGACAGCCAAGGCCGGTGTCGCTGCGTTGATCTTCAACGAAGTCCGTGGCGCGGTGCTGGCTGTGCCGGTGCTCTATGCCATGTACCTTTCGGGCGGTTCGCTGATGGCGATCTGGTTGGGCGTTTGCTCGCTGGCCGGGATTGCATTGTCTGTCGTGGTCCCGATCATCGCGGCGAAGAAGCTGGAGCGGTTCGCGCAGGCAAAGCTTTCCCCTCAACCTGCCGTCGCGCGCGGCTAGCCCGCCCTCAATTCCTCTGCCAGCAGCTTGAATTCCTCCGTGCGCGGGGAATTCTTGCGCCAGACCAGTGCGATTTCGCGCGTCGCGCTTTTTGAGTGTAGCGGACGGGCAACCACATCGGTTCCATCCAAAAT
>SBHJ01000084.1 GCA_006226465.1 Alphaproteobacteria bacterium
CGCACGGGGTTCTTTGCCGGGTGGAAACAGCGCGCGCGCGAGCTCAAGGGCTATCGCGTGTTCGGCGGACGGATCGCCGCGCCATCGGATGACTGGTTCAAGAACGATCCGGTCCGGCTGGTCGAAGTGTTCCAATTGGCCGAGGCCAACGGGCTGGAGATTCATCCGGAAACCATGCGCCTGGCTGATCGAGACAGCGTGCTGATCAAGGCGCCGGTCCGCGAGGATCCGCGCGCCAATGCGCTGTTCCTCGAGCTCCTAGCGGGCCGCAACGATCCCGAAATGGTGCTGCGCTGGATGAATGAGGCGGGCGTGTTCGGCCGGTTTGTCCCGGACTTTGGCCGGGTCAATGCGCAAATGCAGTTCGACATGTACCACCACTATACGGTGGACGAGCACACGATCCGTGCGATCGGCCTGCTCAACAAGATCGAGAAGGGCGAGCTCAAGGCCGATCATCCGCGTTCCTCGCGCCTGATCCACCGCGTCAACTCGCGCCGCGCAGTTTATGTTGCGGTGCTGTTGCACGATATCGCCAAGGGGCGCGGTGGCGATCATTCGGTGCTGGGGGCAGAGGTCGCACGCGAATTGTGCCCGCGGTTTGGCATGGACGCGAACGAGACCGAGCTGGTCGCCTGGCTGGTGCGCCAGCATCTGTTGATGAGCGCCACCGCTTTCCGCCGCGACCTGACCGATCCCAAGACGATCGAGGATTTTGTCAGCGAGGTACAAAGTCTTGAACGGCTGCGCCATTTGATGCTGCTGACCGCGGTCGATATCCGCGCGGTCGGCCCCGGAACATGGAATAGCTGGAAACGCCAGTTGCTCGGCGAGCTGTACGACGTTGCGCAAGAGCGGCTGCGGCTTGGCCATATGCGCCATGGCCGCAAGGAACGGGTCGAAGCCAAGCAGGAAGCCGTGACGCCTCTGTTGCCTAAGAAGTCGCGCCTGATCGATAAAGTTGGCGATCAGTTCGACGATTCCTATTGGATTGCCGAACCCGAAGACGTGATCGCGTTCAATCTGCAGCAATATCAGGATACGCTAGGCCAGGATCGCAAGCTGTCGATCCGCTGCCAGTATTACGAGGCGCGCGGCGCAACACTGGTCAGCGTCATTGCCGCCGACCACCCCGGCCTGTTCTATCGCATCGCTGGCGGGATCCATCTTGCCGGTGCCAATATCATCGATGCACGGATCCACACCTCGCGCGGCGGCTGGGCGGTCGACAATTTCCTGGTGCAGGACCCGCTGGGCATGCCCTTCCATGAAGAGGGGCAGATCGCGCGGCTGACCAAGTCAATCGAGGATGCGCTGGGTAACCGGATCGAGCTGGTTCCCAAGCTGGCCCGGCGCCCCTTGCCGCGCAACCGCGCCGGCACATTCGAAGTCGCCCCGCGCGTTACTTTCGACAATTCGGCATCAAACCGCTTCACCGTGATCGAAGTCAACGCGCGCGATCGTCCCGCGCTGCTCAATCGCCTCGCCCGCGCCCTGTTCGAAAGCAACCTGGTGGTCCATTCGGCGCATATCACCAATTATGGTGAGCGCGCAGCGGACACATTTTATGTGACGGACCTTACCGGGCACAAGCTGACCGCAAAGGGACGGCTGGCAGAAATCGAACGGCGACTGCTTGCTTCGGCCAGCGACAGCCGTCAGCGCCAGTTGGAAGAGGCTTGATGTACCTTTCGATCATTCCAGGTGACTTTGGCGGTCGGAAAGTGCTCGAAACGCAACACTTGCGTACCGAAAGTTCCTTGCGGCAGATCAATGCTTGCCGTGCGCGCATGCATGATTAGTTGTTGATTGAAACACACCCCCTAACCCCCAAAGCATAAATGTGAGAGAGGTTGTCATGAGAACATCTGCAGCACTGCATACGATTGCACTCCTGGGCGCCGGCATGGCGCTGACCCCCCAGACTGCCGTTGCGCAAGACCAGAGCGAAGCAACCGCAGAGACGGAATTCCAGAGCGATAATGTGATTATCGTGACCGCGCAGGGTCGGCGGCAATCGCTGGCCGATGTGCCTGTGGCAATTTCGGCGGTCAGCGCGGAAGTGCTGCAGAACAGCGGCGCCAACGACATTCGCCAGCTCAACCAGGTGGCCCCGTCGCTGCTGGTTTCTTCGACCGGCAGTGAAGCCAATGGCTCCGCGCGTATCCGCGGCATCGGCACGGTCGGCGACAACCCCGGCCTCGAAAGCTCGGTCCCGGTCTTCATCGACGGCGTCTATCGTTCGCGTTCGGGCATCGGCCTCAACGAACTGGGCGAGATCGAACGCGTCGAAGTCCAGCGTGGCCCGCAAGGCACGCTCGGTGGTCGTAACTCTTCGGCCGGCCTGATCAGCATCTATTCGAAGGCACCCGATTTTGACTTCGGTGCTTCGGGCGAAATCACATATGGCAATTACGACTACTGGCGTTTTGCCGGTGGCGTTACCGGCCCGATCAGCGAAACCGTCGCGGCCCGTCTCGATGGCGTCTATGTCAAGCGCGACGGCTTCTACCACGACGTCAACAACAACACCGACGTCAATGACCGCAATCGCTACTTCCTGCGTGGTCAATTACTGTTCGAGCCGACCGATACGCTGTCGGTCCGCCTGATCGCCGATTACACCAAGCGCGACGAGAAGTGCTGCGGCGCGATCTACGTCGATAACAGCGTCAATCCGTTCATCGGCAACCTCAACAATCCCGGGATCCCGCTGAGCCCGACCACCAACAATATCACCCAGGTCCTCATCGATCTCGGCCAACCGGCGAGCAGCTTCAACCAGGGCTATGAGCGTACGCTCTATGTCAACCAGGGCCGCAGCTA
>SBHJ01000029.1 GCA_006226465.1 Alphaproteobacteria bacterium
AGTTCGGCACGTTGGAATCCGCCGAAGCCATTTATTGTCATATTCGCGAGCAGGACTACCAATACCGCGATCGAGAAGAGGATTGCGCCCAGGCCGGCCGCCTTGAAGCGCTGCTCTGCGGCATAGCGCTTCTTCAGGCGGGCCTCGAATGCCGGTGTCCGAGTGGGGGGCAGGTTGTTAGTCATAAGCTTCGCGGAACCGTTTGACGACGCGCAGCGCGATGAAGTTCAATGCGAGCGTGACGAGGAACAGGACAAAGCCCAGCGCGAAGGCGCTCAGCGTGGCAGGATGGTCGAAGCTGCCTTCACCGGTCAACATGGCGACGATCTGGAAGGTTACAGTTGTCATCGCTTCGAGCGGATTGGCCGAAAGATTGGCCGCGGCACCGGCGGCCATCACCACGATCATGGTTTCGCCGATCGCACGGCTGATCGCCAGCATTACGCCTGCAACAATGCCGGGCAGGGCGGCAGGGACAAGGACCTTGCGGATTGTCTCGCTGGTGGTTGCACCCATCGCCAGGCTGCCATCGCGCATTGCAGACGGTACCGCGGCGATGCTGTCGTCCGCCATCGAAGATACGAACGGAATAATCATCACGCCCATCACCAGGCCCGCAGCCAAAGCGCTCTCGCTTGAGGCGTTTGAAATGCCAACAGCGACGGCTGCGTCACGGATGGCCGGAGCAACTGTTAGGGCTGCGAAGTATCCGTAAACGACGGTTGGGACACCCGCGAGGATTTCCAGCGCTGGCTTGATCCAGGCGCGTAGGCGCGGATCGGCGTATTGTGTGAGATAGATCGCGCTCATCAGGCCGAGCGGGATTGCAACGATCATGGCGATCACTGCGCCGATATAGATTGTGCCCCAGAACAGCGGAATTGCACCATAACGAGTCGGGTCGGGGTTTTCCGGGTTGCCCATCGGATCGGGTGACCAATGGGTTCCGAACAGGAAGTCCATCGGCGAAACCATGCCGAAGAAACGCACAGTCTCGAACACCAGGCTAGCAAAGATCCCGAAGGTGGTCAGGATCGCGACCAGCGAGGCAAGCAGCAGTAGGGTCATCACCCCTCGCTCGACCCGGCTGCGCGCTGCAAAGTCCGGCCGAACGCGCAGGAAGGCAAAAGTCCCGGTCCCAAAACCGACAAGGATCATCAGAGCTACGCCAATCAAATTATAACACTGGAGGGCCGCTCGAAATGGTTCGACCAAGGGTTCTGCCAGAGGATTGAACACTCCCTGGGCGCTGCCGCTGGCGACAGCTTGGGCTTCTGCAAGGATCGCTTCCCGTTCAAATCCGAAGATGGGAAGACCATCGGCGCCAGGAGCGGCGAGCACTGACTGCAGCACCATTTGCGGCGAAATTACCGACCACACTACCCCGATCACCAGCATCGGCACCGCGATCCAAAGCGCAACGTACCAACCGTAATGATTGGGACGGGCCGCTGTCCTGCGTTGCGGCGCGGACTTCTGGAAACTCCAGGCGCGCGCACGCGCAGCGAGCCAGCCAATCAGGCCTAGACCAATTGCAAGCAGGATGAGCGTTACGAGAGACATAGTCGGTCAGTATGATCCATGGTGGTCCTTGCCGCATTGGAGCATCACAACTGTCCTTGCCGCCCGTGCCCGCTTTGCACTGCCCGGGAAATATGACAGTTGTGTGACAGTCACTTGCCCAATTCGCCTTCGGCGCTTTTTTCCAGCGGAATCCGCACGGTTACACAGGTGCCTTTACCGAGTTCGCTGCTGATATCGAGCCGGCCGCGATGGCGCTCGACGATGTGCTTTACAATCGCAAGGCCCAGGCCGGTGCCGCCGGAGGCGCGGCTGCGGCCAGGATCAGTTCGGTAGAATCGGCGCGTCAGATGCGGAATATGATCAGGGGCGATGCCTTCGCCCTGATCTGTGACGGCCAATCGAGCCAGTCCGCCCTCGGCAACATCCAGTTTCACCGAAACCGGCGTGTCGGCGTGACCATACTTTAGCGCATTGTCGACCAGATTGCGGACAAGTTGCTCGAGCTGGCTCTGGTCACCCAAGACTGCGATCGATGGGTCGAGGTCCGACTCGATGCGAGCGAGGCGGTCCGGTCCGGCACTATCGCGGGCGGCGCGCTCTACGAGATTGGCGAGATCGATTTGTTTGTCTGGCAGGTCGTGCTTTTCGGCTTCGACTTGGGATAGCGACATTAAATCGCTGACAAGGTTCTGCAGACGTTTCGCTTCACGCGAAATGGTGTCGAGAAATTTTTTCTGCGTTGCAGGATCAATTTCACTTTCGCTTTCGCTCAGAGTTTCAACGTAGCCAATGATCGAGGCGAGCGGCGTGCGCAGCTCGTGGCTGGCATTGGCGACGAAATCTGTATGGGCCCGGCTGATATCCGTCTCTGCTGTCTTGTTGATCAATTCGATCACCGAAAGCTTATCGGAGATGGCTTGGCGATTGATCCTCCAGATATCGCGTCGCCGCGCCAGGCCGCGAACGATGGTGCTGCCATCCCGCTCCTGCGATAGCATGGCGACTGCTTCAGGCTGGCGAAACGCGACGCGCAAATCCTGCCCTTCGACGTGCGCACCCAGTAATTGGCGTGCGGCACGGTTGGCGATCGCTACCTTATTTGATTCGGAGACCAGCAACGGTGTGGAGGCATTTTCGATAAGATCGCGCATATTGTCGCGCGTGAATGCTTGCCGGCTGATCATGCGCGGGGTTGCTGGTGGCCGCGACGATGCGAGTACCAAAGATCCGACCCACACCACCAATGCCGCCAGGGCCACGAGGAAATCGAGCCCAAATCCGAGCAGCGCCACAAAGGTGAT
>SBHJ01000263.1 GCA_006226465.1 Alphaproteobacteria bacterium
TATTCGTCAAAGGTCAGCGCCACCGGGTGTTGCAGCGCCCAGGGCAGGATGCCTTCCTTGAATTCGGTCACCTGCAAGCCATCGCGCAGCACGATCGCATCGCGTCCGACCAGGTCGATACGGCTGATATGGGCATCGAGGTTGACGCGCACGCTGGGCCATTTGAGCCGCGCCGCGACCTGTTCGATATGGGTCGATTTACCGGTGCCGTGATAGCCTTGCACCATCACCCGGCGATTGTGGGCGAAACCCGCCAGGATCGCCAGGGTCGTGTCCGGATCGAACACATATTCCTTGTCCACATCGGGCACGCGATCGTCAGACAGGCTGAAGGCGGGAACCTGCCAGTCAATATCAATGCCGAACGTGTCGCGCACGTCGATCGTGGTATCCGGCTCCGCGAAAAGCGTCTTTTCCGCACCGAGCATTCCGGTTTCAATAAAGCTACCCATCGTGCGGAACGCCTAGCCGCGAGAAACAGAGCCTGCAAGCACGTTACGGCAACCACGCTTCTTGTAGGGCCAAATCTTGTGCGAATCTCAAACTTGAGGGGCTGAGACGTTGGTCAGGTGCCCCGTCTTGACCCAGATTCGCGCGCCATCCGGACCGGAGATCATCTCTGCCGAATGGCCCACCGGCAGACGGATCCAATCGTTCCGTTCAAATGTCTCTCCATCGAATTCCAGACCCCCCTCCAACACCAGCAGCTCTGCACCACTCTCCGCCTCGATCACTCCCGTGGAGCCGGCGGGCCAAAATTCCAGCCAGACATGCTCGTCTTCGAATTGATGGAGCAACTGGCGGGCGAAGTTCGGATGGTCACCATCCTGCATTGGCAGCACCGCACTGAGATCGACGGCGAACTGCCGGTTGTCGCGGGCGTCGAATTGCCACAGCTTCACGAAGATCGTGCAGCCATCGTCAGACCGCGGGATATGATGGGTGCCGATCGGATTGCGCACATAGGTTCCAGCAGGATAATCGCCGTGCTCGTCCTGGAAGGTCCCCTCAAGGACAATGAATTCCTCGCCACCATTATGGGTGTGCTCAGAAAAGCTGCTTTGCGGCGCATACCGAACTATCGACGTTGCGCGAGCCACCTCTGCGCCGATCCTGTCGAGCATGCGACGATCGACGCCCGGCATGGGGGACGGCTGCCATTCGACTCGATCGGCATGCAGTGCAACGGGAACGGAGAAATCGGAATTAATGTTCATTTTCAACTTTCAAGGAGCATATCCACAGTGTTACCTACCATTTGGTAGGTGAGGAATAATCCTTGTGTTAAGTTTGTCAACCTACTAGAAGGTAGTCAAATGAACGCCACCCAGACCCTCCTCCTCGACCTGGGCGAGGCCGCGATGATGCAGCGTGGCTTCGATGGCTTCAGCTATGCTGACATCGCCCGCGATGCAGGCATAAGGAAAGCCAGCATCCACTATCACTTCCCGACCAAGCAGGACCTCGGTCTTGCCGTGCTCAATCGCTACAGCCATAACTTGCTCGATCGCCTCGCCGAAATCAGGCAATCGACCAGGACGGGTGGACAAGCCTTGGCTACATTGATCGAGATGTATCGCCGCGGCGCCTGCAACGGTGGATTGCTGTGCCTGTGCGCGGCCCTGAGCGGGGACGCGCATGCAATCGACGAGAACATGCGCAGCGCGCTGAAGCGGATCAACGATCTGGTGGTCCAATCGCTGGAAGACATCCTGATCATCGGACGGAAGGATCGCAGCATTTCGGTTGGGGGCGAGCCCAAGGCAGAGGCAACCTCTATCCTGGCTACCTTGCAGGGTGCCCAACTGTTGGCGCGTGCAGCCGATGATGTAGGTGCCTTTGACGAAGCGACGGCGATGCTCAGGACACGTATCTTCCGTGCCTGATTCGCGTCGCAAACATGCGCGCGGTGGCTACTTGAGCGCGGCGCATTTCCGCAGCAGCTGATAGGCTTCGACAACGCTGGATAGGCGGTTCTCGAATTTACGGTCGCCGCCATTGCGATCCGGGTGATAACGCCGCACCAGCTCTGAATAACGCCGCCGCAAGCCCATGCGATCGACATCGAGGCCCAGTCCCATAGCTTCCAAGGCACGCGCTTCTTCGCGGCTGAAGCGACCGTCCATTGCCGCCCTCGCTTCCCTTTGAGCGCGTGACTTGATCCCACTGGCTCGTGCCGAGATTGCATCGAGCGGATCGTCGAAGTCGGCCCAGCGCGGGGCGTCATGGATTCCTGCAGTTGGGCGGAAGGCGGAACTTTCGGTGCGCCAGCCGGCCGCGGGCGCCTGCGCGGCGTAGATTTCCTGCGCGCTCATCCCTTCGAACCAGTCATATTCCGCGTTGAATTCGCGGACATGCTCCAGGCACAGCCAACGATAGTCACCCGGTCCGTCGAACCCATTGGGCCGAGCGCCCGGCGCTCGGAATTCGCCCGGCTCAGTGCAGGCTGGATGTTCGCACGCCTGCCCGCTTGCTTCATATCGGCCATGGAACCTGCTTTGCGCCATGACGCTAGGATGGGCATGGACAAGCGCTATGGGAACCCCCAAATCGAACCGATGAACGGAACTATTGCCCAAGAAATCGAAAGCCTGCTGCGTGCAGCGCTCTCTCCCACCCGCCTCGAAGTGATCAATGACAGCGCCAAGCATCATGGACACGCGGGCGATGATGGCAGCGGCGAATCGCATTTCACCGTGGTGGTGGAGGCGGATGCCTTCGCAGGGATTGGCCGACTCCAACGCCAGCGAATGGTGCTCGCCGCACTCGGCGATATCCCGGGACAGCGCGTACACGCCCTTGCAATTAAGGCCCTTTC
>SBHJ01000301.1 GCA_006226465.1 Alphaproteobacteria bacterium
TCTTCGAGTTCGTAATGGACGAAGTCGAGCTCGGCAGTGCCGGCGAAATCGCGGATCGGGAAGACGCTGCGCAGCGTCTTTTCGAGGCCGGAGACATAGCCGGTGCTCTTGTCCGAACGCAGGAACTGTTCGTAGCTCTCGCGCTGGACCTCGATCAGGTTGGGCATCTGCACGACTTCGTGAATATCACCGAAGATCTTGCGGATGCGCTTTTTCGCCGTGCCTTGCGGCTTGGTGGACTTCGCCTTGCTTGCCATGGAGGAGATATGCCTCTTGCTATTTGCCGGGCTGCGGAAAGCGCCCGAAATCGTGAACCAGAATGTCACGCGATGAAATGGCCCCAAGCTTCAGGACGCGAAAAGGCCGCAGCGATAGACGCACCCCTTCCCGGAGCGCTGCTGCAGCTCATACAAGCGTCGCGATTATGGAACCCGCTGCTTCCATCCCTAGGCCAATCCCCGCGCTTGAATCGGCCTTGCTCGAAGCGAGCGGTTGGACGGCCATATAGGAGCGAGCCGCGCCGTGGTCAAGCGCGCCCACCGCCTGTTTCTCGATCCAGTCCAAACGTGCCCGAAACCACGGCTCGAATGGTTTCTGGATCATTGTCGATCTGGCCTGCGAGGATCAGGTGCGACAGGCCATGGACCAGCGACCAGGCATGGAGGGCAGCAAAGGCCCGCGACTTGCCCTGCTCCAGCTCGGGATGCACGCTTGAGATTCCTGCCTGGAGCTGGCGAAAGGCCTCGTTATCGCCGCCAGCTTGCGTGGACAGATCGCTGCGAATCTTGCGGGCAAAGGTCAGGGCAAACAACGCTGGATTGCCGACGGCCCATTTGACATAGGCTTCGCCGGTAGCCTGGAATGACGGCCTGCCACCGCCAGCTGCCTCGGCAGCACGCTTCTGAAACTCACCCAATTGCCGGATGCCTTCTTCGGCCAAGGCATCGAGCAGCGCATCCTTGGACGCAAAGTGACGATAGAGCGCGGTTGCGCTGACCCCCAATTCGCGGGCGAGGCCGCGCAATCCCAGCTCTGGCACTGCTTGCTCGGCCAGTTTCTTCAGCCCCAGGGCGAGAGCAGCAGCGCGTAGATCACCGTGATGATAGTCGCCCTGCGATTTGATGTTGACAGTGTTAGCATTACGCATCATGTTAGCACTGTAAACATTACGAGTCGGCTTTACAAGCCGCAGGTCAATTCAAGGATGGGCGGAGTACAACAATGGCAAGCGTAATCGAAAAGACGATCCGTTCGGCAGTGACCAGCGGGATCATGAAGGTGGCCGATTTCAACCGCAAGCGGCTGGCAGAGCCGAAGGGCGGTCATCCTTTCCTGACCGGTATTCACACCCCGATGACCGAAGAATTGACGCTGGCCGAACTGAGGGTTGATGGTGAAATCCCGACGGATCTCGATGGGCGTTACCTGCGCATCGGGCCCAATCCTGTAACCCAACCCGACCCGGCAAGCTATCACTGGTTCATAGGCGACGGCATGGCGCACGGCGTGCGGATCAAGGGCGGCAAGGCAGAATGGTATCGCAATCGCTGGATCCGTTCGAACGCCGTCAGCGATGCGCTTGGCGAGCCGCGCAAGCCGGGCGAACGCAGCCCGCGCACCGACAATGCCAATACCAATATTGTCGGGATTGACGGCCGGACCTTTGCGATTGTCGAGGCGGGCGGAAAGCCGGTGGAACTGAATGAAACGCTCGATACGGTCGCGCACAATCCGTTTGACGGGACGTTGCAGAACTCGTTCTCTGCACACCCGCACTACGATCCTGCAACCGGCGAGATGCATGCGATTTGCTATGATGCGCAAACGCCCGAAAAGGTGTGGCACACCGTGGTGGACAAGCATGGCAAGGTGGTTCGCGAGGAACCTGTCACTGTCAAGGACGGCCCCTCGATCCACGATTGCCAGATCACCAACAACTATGTTCTGATCTTCGATCTGCCCGCTGTCTTCTCCATGAAGCGCCTGATCGCCGGTTATGCTTTCCCCTACGAATGGAACACCAAGCATCCTTCGCGATTGGGACTGCTGCCCCGCGATGGCTCGGAAGACGATGTGATCTGGTGTGCGATCGATGAGCCTTGCTATGTCTACCACCCCTCCAACGCCTTCGAACGCGACGATGGCAAGGTCGTGGTCGATGTGGTGGTGCACGAAAGCACGTATGCCAATTCGGCATTGGGCCCGGGCGGTAGCTGGACCCGGTTCGAACGCTGGGTCGCCGATCCGGTCACGCAAAAGGTCGAACGCACAGTGCTGCATGATCGAGGGCAGGAATTCCCGCGCTATGACGAGCGACTGACCTGTAAGCCCTATCGCTATACCTATTGCATCGCGCTCGCCGAAAGCACCCATGCCGATCTCGACATGGGTGGTTCAAAGCTGTTCAAGCATGATCTCGAGACCGGCGAAACGCAGGTGCGCGAGCTTGGCGAGAACCATCACCCCGGGGAATTCGTCTTTGTCCCGCGATCACCGGAATCTGCGGAAGATGAGGGCTGGCTGGTCGGACTGGTGATCGACGCCGCCAAGGAACGCACCGAGCTCCAAATTCTTAAGGCCGACGATTTCACCGGCAACCCGCAAGCGGTGATTCACATCCCGCACCGCATTCCGCCTGGCTTCCACGGCAATTGGGTGCCGAGCACCAGCTGAACGGCCCGCAAGCTCCCTGCACGGCGTATCGGAAATGATTCGCCGGGAATGCCCGCTTCCGATGGCCGGTGGCGGGCATTTTATCGACTCTCGATGCACCTATATCTCGCTAAACAATAAGTGAAATATCGTTTTTCGAT
>SBHJ01000011.1 GCA_006226465.1 Alphaproteobacteria bacterium
GCCAAGGCCGCGATGGTGCTGCTTGAATTGCGCGAGAAATACGCATGACTTCGCACAGCCCGACCGCCGGCATTCCGCTCGTCCTGGGAGGCAATGTTTTCGGCTGGACCGCCAAAGGTGAAGACGGGTTCGCGGTCCTCGACGCATTCTACGAAGCTGGTGGGCGCATGATCGATACAGCCGACGTCTATTCGGCGTGGATTGAAGGGCATCGAGGTGGCGAATCCGAAACGCTGATCGGCAAATGGCTGGAATCGCGCGGCATTCGCGGTGAAATGAAGATCCACACCAAGACCGGGATGCTTGGCGGCAAAGAGTTGTACGAGCCGGAACGTGTGCTGCAATCGCTGGATCGTTCACTCAATCGGCTTCGGACCGACTATCTCGATCTCTATTACGCGCACCGGGACTACGAGGAACTTGAGATCGGACAGATCGTGGAAGCTTTCGGCGGCGCGGCGAATACTGACAAGGTGCGTGCCATCGGAGCTTCAAACTTTACCGCTGCACGCCTTTCCGCCGCGCTCGATGCCGCAGAAGCGAGTGGGGTTATGTCGTTCACCGTACTCCAGAACGAATACAACCTCCTCGCGCGCAGCGCCTACGGTCCGGAACTGCAACACCTGTGCGTCGAACGCCGGATCAGCATGCTGCCGTTCTTTGGCCTGGCCTCGGGCTATCTTTCAGGCAAATACCGCAAGCCCGAAGATTTCGAGCAAGGCAATCGCGCGCCGCGCGTAAAGGGCTATGCTGAAACCGGTCCGGCAGTGCTTGAAGTAATGGATTCGATTTCCGCCGAGACCGGCGCCACCCTGCCCGCGATCGCACTTGCCTGGCTGGTGCGCCAACCCGGTATTCCTGCGCCGATCGCCAGTGCGCGGACGGTGGAGCAGCTTGAGGAAATTCTCCCGTTCATTCACCTTTCGCTGAGCTGCGACCAATTGAACCGGCTATCCACGGCAATCAGCTGAGACACCCAGAGCGACTGCCACGCCCCTGTCGATCGGAGCAGGTCGACTGCCGAAACGAACCGACGACAAATTTCGTTGCGTGCGAAATTTGCCTAGTCTAGGCGCCCGCATTGCGTTAGCTATGTCGCAAATATACAACTCGCTTTGGGGGAAGTGAATTGAACAAGGTCGTTGTCCCGCATTCTCATACCTTCGCGCCGATCCTCGCCTCGTTGGAGAGCCAGGCGCTGCAATTGGACGAATTGGGCGCGCATGTCGCTGCGGCCTACCTCGACGCAGCGATAATGCGACTGAGGCTCGAGAATGGCTAGCCGAGGCTTGACAAACTTCTGAATAACCTGCGTATTTTCCCGTAATAGCCCCGTAACCGGGAGTTACTTACTCTCTGCCATGTTCGATGCCGACCTCGTCGAGGGCGGCACAGGAAAACAGGGCAAGGAACCACAGGTGTATTCGCTCCGGCCTCTGCATCGACTGGATGCATCTGAATGGCGCTGACTTTCAGCGATCCGGAAGAGCGCCGACTCAACGAAATTGCGGATCGGCTCAATGAATTGGCCGCGACGATTCGCCAACCCGGCACAGTGATTGTGTCGACTGCACCGCCCAATGCGAACGGCCGCAGCCGGTTTCTCGATCTTGCGCGGCAGCTCTATCAATTGCGACGCCGACGCATAGCAAGCTTTGGGGATACCGAACTGTTCGGGGAGCCTGCCTGGGATATCTTGCTCGATCTATACATCGCGCATGCGAGCGGTAACCCGGTTTCGGTGACCAGCGCCTGCATCGGGGCAGCGGTTCCGGCCACGACCGCACTTCGTCACCTTGGTCAATTGCATGACGAGGGGCTGATTGTGCGCGAAAATGACCCACGCGACCAGCGCCGAACCCATGTCCGGCTGAGCGAGCTAGGGATCGAACGTATGGAAGCCTATTTCGCGGAAATCGACAGCTCCGGTCCCTTTGCGTGGGTTTCGAACTTGCCAGCGCAGCAAATCGGCACCGCGAGCTAGTTCGAAAGCGAACCGAAACACCCAGACCCGGCATAGACGGCGCTTGCGCCCAATTCTTCCTCGATCCGGATCAGCTGGTTGTATTTCGCGAGCCGGTCTGACCGCGCGAGAGATCCGGTCTTTATCTGTCCGCAATTGGTTGCAACAGCGAGGTCGGCGATGGTCGAATCCTCGGTCTCGCCCGAACGATGGCTCATCACCGAGGTGTAACCTGCGCGGTGCGCCATTTCGACCGCCGCCAGCGTTTCGGTCAGTGTCCCGATCTGGTTGACCTTGACCAGTAGCGAATTCGCCAGCCCCTTGCCGATCCCCATCGCCAGGCGATCAGGGTTGGTCACAAACAGGTCGTCACCCACCAGCTGGACCTTGCCGCCGATTGTGTCGGTCAGTATCTTCCAGCCCTCCAGATCGTCTTCGCTCATGCCGTCTTCGATCGAACGGATCGGGTAGTCATTGCATAATTGTGCGAGATAATCGGCCATCTCCGCCGGGCTTAGCGAAGTGCCCTCGCCCGCCATGTCATAGCGGCCGCCGGCAAAGAATTCGGTCGAGGCGCAATCGAGCGCCAATGCCACGTCGCTGCCCGGCTTGAACCCTGCGCGTTCGATCGATGCCATAATGAAATCGAGCGCCGCACGCGTGCTCGCCAGGTCCGGTGCGAAACCGCCCTCGTCGCCTACAGCGGTCGAAAGGCCCTTCTCGGACAGGCCTTTCTTCAGCGTGTGGAAAATCTCGCTGCCCCATCGCACCGCCTCGGCAATGCTTTCTGCGCCGAGCGGCATGATCATGAATTCCTGGATGTCGATCGGGTT
>SBHJ01000316.1 GCA_006226465.1 Alphaproteobacteria bacterium
GTCACTGTCTTGCCGGTACCGGTCGCGCCTGCGATCAGTCCGTGCCGATTGGCGCGGCTCAATTCGAGATATTGGTTTTCGCCATTGGCAGCGAGGCCGAGGAAGATTTGGCTCATGTCCGGATTCTCTCCGTTTCCGAATGGTTTCTCCCCATGTGTGGCGCAGGCGCGCCTGCGCGGTCAAGTTCCCCTTAGACTTGGCCGCTCAACGCGCTAAGGCAGGCGGCGATGGGTCAGGACACTCCCTTCATTCTGCTCGACGATGCGCGCGCCCATGGCGGTGCGCCCGCACATCTGTACCAGCACCCAAGCCAAGTCTTTATCGCGCAGCGCGCCGACGAGGTACTCGCGGTACTGGAGGCGGCCGAAGCTGCGCGGCGCGCGACGGGCGCGCACCTGGCCGGATATCTGGCCTATGAAGCGGGATTGGCGCTTGAGCCGAAACTCGCACCGCTTGCCGATGCCCGCAGTGGGGGTGCCGGGCCGCTGGTGTGGCTCGGCCTGTTTGATAGCGTCGAGGAAATCGCCGCCGCCGATGTCCCGCGCTGGCTGGAACAGCGGGCGCAAGGGAACGCGTCGATTGGGCCGCTGACCCCGCAGCTTTCGACTGGCGGCTATGAAGCGGCCTTCGCACGCTTGCAGGAGGCGATTCGCGCGGGCGATATCTATCAGGCCAACCTGACCTACCAGCTCGCCGGTTCCTATCGCGGCGATCCTTTGGCGCTTTATTCTTCACTGCGCCCCGCAGCGCAGGCTGGATATGGCGGGATACTGTTCGATGGATCGCACTGGCTGCTCAGCCTCAGCCCCGAATTGTTCGTCTCGCTGAAGGACGGAAGCGCGAAGGCCAAGCCAATGAAGGGCACCCGCCCGCGCGCCAGCGATGTCGAAACGGATCGCGCAATGGCGGAAGAACTCGCCGCATCCGAGAAGGATCGCGCCGAAAACCTGATGATCGTCGACCTGTTGCGCAATGACCTTAGCCGGGTGTCCGATCCGGGGAGCGTCGAAGTTTCGGGCCTGTTCGATGTCGAGAGCTACCCCACGGTCCACCAGATGGTTTCGACCGTCCATGCCCAGCTGGAGCCTGGCAAGGGCGCAATTGACTTGGTCCGGGCGATCTTTCCCTGCGGCTCGATCACCGGCGCGCCCAAGATCCGTGCGATGGAACTGATCGACGAGGTCGAGCGCGATGCGCGAGGCCCCTATTGCGGAGCGTTCGGCCGGATTGATGCCGATGGGAACGCCGCCTTCAATGTCGCGATCCGCACCCTCCGACTGACCCCGATCGAAAACAATCAGGGCAGCGCTGTGCTGGGCGTTGGCTCGGCCATCGTGGCCGACAGCGATGCATTGACCGAACGGCGCGAGGCGGAATTGAAGGCCGGGTTCGTTCGGGCCAGTTCCCCAGATCTAAGCGCTGCACGCTTCGACCTGATCGAGAGCATGCTGTTCTCGCCGGAAAACGGGATAGAGCTGCTCGAGCTGCATCTCGAGCGGATCAAGGTCAGCGCGTCAGAACTTGGCTTTGCCTTTGACCGGCACGCGGCGCGCAACCAGATCCAGGCGCTGTGTTTCGACCTCGAGCACCCCGCAAAACTGCGCCTGCTGCTCGCCCGGAGCGGGGCGACCGCACTCGAAGCACAACAACTGGCAGGCGGCCTGCCCCAACCCGTGCGATGTGTCGCTCTCCCCATGCCAGTCGATCCCGGCGACTGGCGCCTGCGGCACAAGACCAGTGACCGCGCGTTCTATGAAGGGGCCAGGTCTGCCGCGAAGACGTTTGGCGCAGATGAAGCCCTATTGGTCGATCCGCAAGGGCGTGTGACCGAGGCCAGTAGCTCCAACATCTTCGTTCGCAGGGATGATGGCGTGCTCCTGACCCCACCGCTTTCGCTTGGCCTGTTGCCCGGTGTGTTGCGCCGCTCGCTGATCGAGGCAGGACAGGCGCGCGAGGCAGAATTGACGCTCGAAGATCTGGCGGACGGATTCCTGCTCGGCAATTCGGTGCGCGGACTGATGAAAGCTCAACTGATATGACGATCCCGATCCTGTTCGAAGATGGCGAAGCCTTGGTCATCGACAAGCCAGCCGGCCTGCCGATCGAGCGCCCGCGCAAGGGCGGCGCATCGCTCGAAGATCATCTCGATTCGCTCAAGCTCGGCTTCCAACGAGCGCCGGTGCCGGTCCATCGGCTCGACACCGACACCAGCGGTTGCCTGCTGCTGGCGCGCAACCCAAAAGCCCTGAAACGCTTCAACGCTGCCTTTGAACAGCGCCTGGTGGAGAAATCCTATCTCGCTGTGCTCGACGGAATCCCGCAAGGCGAAAGCGGGACTATCGAACTATCGCTAAGCAAGATCAGCAGTGCCGAGAAGGGCTGGCGCATGATCGCTGCCAGGAAAGGCAAAGCGGCGGTCACCCATTGGGAGCTGGTAGATACCATCGGCAGTCGCGCCGTGATTCGCTTCCGGCCCGAAACCGGTCGCACCCACCAGATCCGTATCCATGCACTGGCTGGACTGGCTGTGCCTCTGCTGGGCGATCCGATTTATGGCAATGGCAAAGGGGCGGCGCGCACCATGCTCCATGCCGAACGGCTGATTGTCCAACGCGAGGGCAAGCCACCGATCGAGGCGGTGGCCCCGCTCCCGGCCGATTTCCGCACGTTGGGCGTCAGCGACGGGTAAATGGGATGGGTAAGATTGCCGACCGGGCGCTGGAGATCGTGGAGGAGAAATTCATCGCCTCTTCCGGGCCCGGCGGGCAGAACGTCAACAAGGTGGC
>SBHJ01000326.1 GCA_006226465.1 Alphaproteobacteria bacterium
GATGCCGGTGCATCCGGCACGAACGGGGTCGATGTCGATCAATATTGCCGCACCACGCTCGACGATATCTATGCCATCGGCGATTGCGCGGTCCATGCCAATCCCTATGCCGACCAAGCGCTGGTCCGGCTCGAATCGGTCCAGAACGCCAATGACATGGCGAACACTGCAGCGCGCGCGATCATGGGTGACAAGCAGCCCTATCATGCGCTCCCGTGGTTCTGGTCAAACCAGTACGATCTCAAGCTGCAGACCGCCGGGCTCAATCTGGGCTATGACCAAACGATTGTGCGCGGAGATCCAGCAGAGCGCAAATTCACCGTGGTCTATCTGAAGGAGGGCCGTCTGTTGGCCTTCGATTGCGTCAACAATACCAAGGACTACGTTCAGGGACGCAAATTGCTGGAAACGGGGGTGACTGAAGTGGATCTTGAGCGGTTGGCCGATCCCGAAGTGCCACTGAAAGAGCTGCTTTAAAGCCGGCCCAGAGCCCAGCGCGCAGCATCGGCCACCGCCGGATCGGGATCGTTGGCCAAAGCCTCTACTGGCGCGCGCAGCGTCGCGTCCTGACTGTTCCCCGCCGCATAGAGGCAGTTGCGCACAAAGCGATCGCGCCCGATCCGCTTGATCGGCGAGCCGGAAAACTTCGCTCGAAAACCCCCATCGTCAAGCGCCAACAATTCCGCCAGTCTTGGTTCGATCAGATCGGCGCGCGGCAGAAAGTCGGCGTGGCATCGGGCCGCATCGGCGAACTTGTTCCACGGGCACACCGCCAAGCAATCGTCGCAGCCATAGATGCGGTTTCCCATGGCCACGCGGAATCCTTCCGGAATCGGACCCTTGTGCTCGATCGTGAGGTAGGAAATGCAACGCCGCGCATCGAGCCGATAGGGCGCCGGAAAGGCATCGGTAGGGCAGGCGTTCTGGCAGGCGGTGCAAGATCCGCATTGGTCGGCATGGGACGCATCAGGTTCGAAGGCGATGGTGGTATAAATTGCACCCAAAAACAGCCAGCTGCCATGCTCGCGACTTACCAGGTTGGTGTGCTTACCCTGCCAACCGATACCCGCCGCCTCGCCCAGCGGTTTCTCCATCACCGGCGCAGTGTCGACGAAGACCTTCAACTCGCTGTCGGGCACCTGCTCGATCAACCAACGCGCCAGCGCCTTGAGGCGCTTCTTCACCGTGTCGTGATAGTCGCGACCGCGCGCATAGACCGAAATGCGCGCGCGATCGGGCTGGCTCGCAAGTGCCAATGGGTCATCGTCGGGTGCATAACTCATCCCCAGCGCAATCACGCTTCTTGCGCCAGGCCACATTGCGTTGGGCGAGCGGCGAACATCTGCCCGCGCCGCCATCCACTCCATGCTGCCATGGTGGCCTTCGCCCAGCCATTGATCGAGCCGCTTGGCCCGCAACGGGTCTTCTGCTGCCGGCGCGACACCCATTGCGACGAAGCCCAGTCGCTCCGCTTCGGCAAGAAGTCGGCGCTTGAGGTCTTTCGTTGCGGCGTTGTTAACCACGCTTGGGGTTGCTCCCGTTTAGTCCTCAGGGTTAACTGAGCGCATATGGACATGGCGGTAGGCGATCACACCCAGCGGAGCAATGATCTCGAGAGGGGCATTCGGCCCCTCGCGATCGAAGCGCGCGGGCTGGTCAAAAGGTTCGACGGGACACTGGCCGTCGATGGCGTCGATATTTCGGTGCCCGAGGGCGCGATCTACGGCGTGCTCGGTCCAAATGGCGCTGGGAAGACCACCACGTTGCGCATGTTGCTGGGAATTATCGACCCGGACGCGGGCGTGCGCAAAGTGTTTGGGCATGACCGCCCGCACGATATCGCTCGCCAGATCGGCTACCTGCCCGAAGAACGCGGGCTTTATCCCTCGATGAAGGCGATCGAGGCCATCGCATTCATGGGTGCGCTGCGCGGCTTATCGTTGCAGGAGGGCCGGATTCGCGGGATGGAATTGCTCGAGCGTCATGATTTGGCGCATGCGGCAAATCGTCAAATCCGCCAATTGTCGAAAGGCATGGCGCAAACCGTCCAGTTGCTCGGGACGCTGGTCCACCGCCCACGATTGGTGGTGCTCGACGAACCCTTCAGCGGGCTTGACGCGATCAACCAGGGCAAGCTTGAGCGCATGATCCGTGAACTCGCAAGCCAAGGTACAACGGTAATCTTCTCAACCCATGTGATCCACCATGCCGAACGCTTGTGCGAGGGGGTAGCGATCATCGCCGGGGGCAAGGTGCCCTATGCCGGATCGGTTGAAACCGCGCGCGATCGTATACCTGCGCAGGTACGGCTAGAAACAAGGGCCAGGGAAGGCGCCTGGACCGCGGCATTGCCCGCCGACTCAAGGCGTGAGGGCGATTTTTTCCACTTCTCCCTGCCCGAAAGCGGGATCGAGCCACTGCTGCGCCAGTTGATCGAAGGCGACGCCGGAATCCTCTCTCTCTCGATAGAGCGCGCGGGACTGCACGATGCCTTCGTCCATATTGCTGGAGAAGCTGCAGCGCGTGCGCTGAAGGCCGATGCCGAAGCGGAGCTTGATCGATGACCGAGGCAACAGAACATGACATGGGCCGCCGTTCGCGACTATCCCGCATGCACGCCGCATGGGTCGTGGCCCGACGCGATTTTGTCGCAGTGCTGTTCAGTCGGGCATTCTTTTTCTTCCTGCTTGGTCCATTGTTCCCGGTAGTCATCGGCGCATTGGCGGGCGGTATTGGCGGACAGGTCCAGCGCGAAGCGGTGAGTTTTGAAATTGGGCTAGC
>SBHJ01000035.1 GCA_006226465.1 Alphaproteobacteria bacterium
TTTCCTTTTTCCGCTCGTCACGGATCAACCGATCCACTTCGAGCATGAACTCGTGGAAATGCACGCGGCGCTTTTCGCCGATTGCCAATGTGTCGACGAAAAGGTCCATCAGCATCGATTTGCCGCGTCCTACGCCGCCCCACATATAGATCCCGTGCGGCTGGTTCTGCTTGCGGGCGAACAGCTGCGACAGCAGTCCGCCGGAAGTTTCCGCCTCAAAGTCCTTCTGGAGCGCGTGCAGCCGCTCGGCCGCGTGGCGTTGATCGGGATCGGGGCGTAGCTCGCCTGATGCCACGAGCCGTTCGTAGCGGGCGAGCAGGCCGCTCATCGTGGGGGGAACTTGCGGATGATCCCGCTGAAGGCAGCCACCCGGTCTTCGTCCTGCACGACCTCGCCGCGCACGAACACGAGCTTGCCGGTCTCGCGCATGATTTCGGTTACGGCATCAAGCGGTCGCTTGGGATCGCCGCCGCCGATGAACTGTGTCGAAAGCTCGAGCGTCACCGAAGGTCCGGCATTGCCGGTTCCGATCACATGCATGGTGGTGAACAGTGAAACATCGATCAGTGACAACGTTATGCCGCCGTGGATGATACCTTGCAGGTTTTCGTGCTTGCGCTCGGGAAACATGCGCAAACGGCAGAATTTTCCCTCACGCCGGGTGATGAGCTTGCCCATCACCGCGCCATTGAACAGCGTGCTGTCTTTCAGATTCCAGTTATGCCAACCCGGATGATCCGGATCGGGTTGGTGATCGAAAACGTCGTCCTTGAATGCCACCGGATCAGATCGCCCGCTCCGCCATCATTTTCTTGGTTTCGGCAATCGCCTTGGCAGGGGAAAGGCCTTTGGGGCAGACATTGGCGCAGTTCATGATCGTATGGCAGCGATAGAGCCGGAATGGGTCTTCCAGCTGATCAAGCCGCTCACCGGTCATCTCGTCGCGGCTGTCGGCCAGCCAGCGATAGGCCTGGAGCAGGATTGCCGGGCCCAAAAACTTGTCGCTGTTCCACCAGTAGCTGGGGCAGCTGGTCGAGCAACAAGCGCACAGGATGCATTCGTAGAGCCCATCGAGCTTCTCGCGCTGCTCGGGCGATTGCTTCCTTTCCTTGCCGCTTGGTGTCGGGCTGACTGTCTGCAGCCACGGACGGATCGAGGCGTATTGCGCGTAGAAATGGGTGAAATCGGGCACCAGGTCCTTGATCACATCCATCGCGGGAAGAGGGGTGATGCGGACCTCGCCCTTTAAGTCTTCGATGGCCGTGGTGCAGGCCAAGCCGTTCTTGCCGTTGAGGTTCATCGCGCAGGAGCCGCAGATTCCTTCGCGGCACGAGCGGCGGAAGGTCAGGGTTGGATCAACCTCGTTCTTGATCTTGATCAGCGCGTCGAGAACCATCGGGCCGCATTGATCCAGATCGATTTCAAATGTGTCGTAACGTGGATTTTCGCCGCTGTCCGGATCGTAGCGATAGATCTTGAACTTGCGGATCCGCGAACCGCCTTCTGCCTTGTGCTCACGAGTCTTGCCCGTGATCTTCGAGTTCTGGGGGAGGGTGAAGGTGGCCATTTACAAGCTTCCCGGTCGCTGCGCTTGCACAGCCTCTTAGCGATTGTGGCGGGCATGACAAGCGCTCCCCCGCAGTTCAGGCGAGCAGATTATTGGGGATTGGATAGAGGCGCTTCCCTTTCAGGTATTTTACCACTACGGAACCGCCTTCAATGCCAGACAGCCACCTTCCACCAGAGCATATCGACAGCCACCGCGTAGCCCGCGGGCTCGGCTCGACGATCCTTGCACGGATGGGAGCGGTAGTAGAACTGGTAGCCCAGCCGCTATACGTCTTGATGTTCGGGTTGGCTGGTTACGGCCTCTATGCGGTGCTGTGGGCGGCGGTGAACCTGACCGAGAACATCTTCGATCTGGGCATGACCAGCGCGATGCAGCGTACCGTTCCCAAGTCCGCCAGCCACGCAGAGGCGGCAGAGGCATTGCGAACCGCACTGATACTTGGAGTTGGGCCGTGCCTGCTGGTTGCTGCGGGCGTATCCTATTTCGCTGAATATATCGGGCCATTGCTCAATGTGGCGCAGGAGGAAGAGGCTTTGGTGGTGCCGGCGGTCAGACTGTTTGTCTGGACGCTGCCATTATGGGCCTTTGTCGAGATCACGACCTCTGCTCTTCGTGCGCGGATGGTTTTCGGTCCCGAGATTCGCTTGCGGATCGTGTGGGAGCAGATCATTCGCTTGGTACTTGCAAGTTTGCTGTTCTTTGCCGGCATGGGGCTGCGCGGCCTGTTCATCGCTCACATCGTCTCGCTTTCGCTCACTGCGGTGCTCTGCGTTCGCTTGCTCAATCGCTATTACAAGCTCGACCACCTGCGGCAGGGTTCGCTGTTCGGGGAAACCGCCAAGCATACGTTCTGGGCGGGAATATCGATTTTGCCGTCAAATGTGGTCGCCCGGTTATTCAGCGATGCGCCGGCGCTGGTCCTGAACCTGATCTTGCCAGGGGCAGCAGGGGCAAAGGCGGCCGGCCTGTTCACCATTGCGCGCAAGCTTTCGAGCGTGGTGCAGCTGGTTCGAACTGCTTTTGTTTATGTCATGGCACCACTTGCCGCGAGCGCGGAGCGTGCAGATCGTTCGCAGGTGAAAGATATTTATTCCTATGCGGTCCGGCTGATCCTGGCGATTGCGTTCCCGCTGGCGACAGTCATTGCAACCGGCCGCAGCTCAATCCTCAGCCTGTTCGGTGACCAGGCCCTCGTGGCAAAATATGCGGTGACGATATTGTTGTTCGGGCGAGCCTTGGAAGCGCTTTTCGGAATCTCGGTGCCGGTGCTGCAAGTGATTGCCGCTTACCGCCACCAGATCGTGGCCAGTTTTGTCGGGGTCACAGTCGCGGTGCTGGTCGGTTGGGAGGCGATCGAACTTTTCGAGCCGCTCACTGCAATAGCATTTGCAACAGCAACCGGGTTTGTGACCATGGCAGCCATTCCCATGGTTCAACTGCTGGTCACCGAATCCTTGCATCCGTTTGACCGTCGCTTCCCATCGGTCTTTGTCAGGGTAGCAGCGGTTTCCGTGGTGGCAGGCCTGGTTTCGAAACTGGCGAGCAAGATGCCGGATCCGGTCGCGATTCCGACGATTGCCGTGATCGCTGCCTTGGCCATGTGGAGCTCGCTCAGAATTGCATTGCCAACCGAAGATCGCGCCTCGCTGGGAAAGATCGCGCGTACTTTGCGCCTGATCAGGCAATAATCACCTTCGGTTGACGGAATGCTGCCCGCGCAGCTAAGGGCGCGGCGAACATCCGGGCCTGATGCCTGGACACTGACAGGATCGATTCAACCCATGTATCAGCATGAACTGGCTCGCAGCGGAAAGCGTCTGTTTTTCATTCGCGGAACCTACATCTACACCGTCATCGCGATTTCAACACTGATCGCCTGGTGCAGCAAGGATTTGGGTCCGTTTGCGGACGCGGCCAGGGACTGCGCATGGTTTTGGGTATCGCTGGGCGTAGCGAGCGCCGGAGCTTTGATCCGCGTGTTCACCAGTGGATGGGCCGCGCTGGGCACCTCCGGTCGGGCGAAAGTCGCAGCCGAGGCTTCGGAGCTCAATACGACCGGCCCTTACAGCCTCGTGCGCAACCCGCTCTATGTCGGCCGCATCGTTAATTTCACCGGCCTCGCCATGCTTTCGGGCAGCTGGGTTTTCGGCGCATTGGTGTTTCTGATCGCGGTGCTGATCTACGAGCGGATTTCCACCTATGAGGAGGAATTCCTGGCAGAGAAATTCGGAGCCGAGCATAGCGAGTGGGCCAAGAACGTTCCCTCGCTGATGCCGCGGTTCCACGGCTGGGTCAGCCCCAAGTATCCTTTCTGGTGGAAGCGGATGATCTGGCGCGAACAGAACAAGCTGTTCCTTCTGGCCACCGCCGTATTCTTGACCTGGTTCGCGCGCAGTGGTTTTGACATGTCCGTGCTGACCGGGCCGTGGGTCCAGGCCTACGCGGCGCTGGTAGTGGTGCGCTTCATCATCGGCGGGCTCAAGATGATCGGCTTTTTCAAGGAACTGAGCTGAGCGCCATGCCGGATGAGCGTCTGGCGCCCCTGATCGCGGTGATTGGCAGCGACGGGTCAGGCAAGTCGACGCTTTCGCAGGACATTCTCGAGCACATTCGCAAGTCCCGTCCAGCTGAGCACGGCTATCTAGGGTTGGGTTCTGGCGAGCAGGGCAGGGCGATCGGCCGGTGGCCGCTGATCGGACCTGTGTTGCAAGATTGGCTCGAATCGATTGCGGCTACCCTACGTGATCCTGAAGCAGCGGTGCCTGGCCTGATCCCTGCGCTTTATGCAATGCGCAAGTCGCGCAAGCGGCGCGCGCGGTTCGAGAGCCTGCTGGAATCCAGGCGTGCCGGGGTGACGATCGTGACTGATCGCTATCCACAGGTCGAGGTTGCCGGCTTGCACGATGGGCCGATCATTTCGGGAAGGGCATCTTCCGCGCGGATCGCCAAGATACAAGCTCAGGAGCGAGCGCTCTATGCCGAGATGGCCGCGTTCCTTCCCACGTTGGTGATCCGGCTGCATATCGACACCGATACGGTCATGGCGCGCAAGCCAGACCACGATAGGGCGCTGATCGAGCAGAAGGTGCAAAGTGTTGATCGGTTGACATTCAACGGTGCGCCAATGATCGAGCTGGACGCAACCATGCCCTATGACGAGGAGCTCAAGCTGGCTTTGGCAGCAGTCGATGCAGCGCTGGCTCAGGCCTGACGCGCCGTCAGAATCGCTTCGATTACGGGAATATCTGCGGGCTTGTCGGCATCGATACAGGCTTCGGCCGCTTCCATATTGACCACCTTGGCGCTCAATCCAAAGCGAGCGGCGACCCGCGCGGCGAAAGTGTGAATATCAATCAGGCGCAAGATCGCCCCGAGCAACAGCAGCGGGCCGAACGCACCGACGATCTTCCATCCCTTCTTGCGATCCTGTTCAATACCCTGCCAGAAATCGAGCAGCGGGCCGACCTGTCTCCCGCCCAAATAGAACAGGTTGGCGCCCGACCATTGCCCGCCCTTGAAGGTCAACCAGGTGCGTTGGGTTGAGTGACCGGCTGCGGCAATCCGATCACGTGAAACCAGTCCCACGGCCACATCGCTCGAACCAGCATCGCGCAAGAATTGCGCCACCATTTGCGGTGTCAGCAGGACATTGTCGGCGGTCGTGACCAGTAATGGTCCGTCGCAGTCGCAGATTGTTGCACGCACCGCGTCAGCAATGCCGCCCTGCGAGATACGCCAATCGATGCTTTCAGCCTGGGCAAGATAAGGGCTGGAACGCAGTGCCTGTATATCCTGCGCCACGACCAGCACACGTCCGATCTCAGGTGCGCCGGTCAGCGCTTCGAGAACCCATGCCAGCATCGGTTTACCCCTGATCGGGAACAGCGCCTTGCTCGAAAGACCGGTTCCGACAAGCAGCGGGTCAGCGCCAGGCCTGGAACCGGCGAGAACAAGGGTGGTGATCGGTAAAGTCACGCGCGCGCTATTGCCCTATTGTCAGGCGCAGCGCTAGCGTTAGAGTTGACCCGAAGAGGGGAATTGGCACCGATGGGATTGCAGCAATGGTATGATCGGAACATCTTGCCGCGCGTGATCAACCTTGCTTGCAGCCAGGGACAGATCATGAAGCGCAGGTCGCAGATCGTACCGCTCGCATCGGGTGATGTGTTCGAACTGGGATGCGGCGGTGGACTGAACCAGGAATTCTACCAACGCTCGCTGGTATCGAGCTTCTCTGGCATCGACCCGCACGACGGCTTGCTCGAACAGGCGCGGGCGCAAGCGCAGGCCAAGGGATGGAATGCCGATATCCGTCAGGGAATTGGTGAAAGTATTCCCTTTGCCAATGGCCGTTTCGATACTGTCGTATGCACCTTTACACTCTGCTCGGTCGATGATCCGGCGCAGGTGATGTCTGAAATGCGCCGGATATTGAAACCTGGTGGTCGGCTGCTGTTCCTCGAGCATGGCCGTGCGCCCGATGCGGGCGTTGCGAAATGGCAGGATCGGATTGAACCGGTATGGAAACGGATCGGCGGTGGATGCCATTTGACGCGGCCGATCGGTTCGGCCTTGCGCGGGGCCGGTTTCGAGGTGGAGCCCTTGGGGCAAGGCTATCTGCCCAAAAGCCCGCGTCCGCTCAGCTGGAACGAATGGGGTGTTGCGCGCAAGGTAGGCGCCTGACGCAAATTGGGCGCGAAACCGGAAGTTTCGCGCCCAATTTCTTTTTCAGATCAACTGCTTACTCGCCGAAGGTGCGTTGCCACCAACCCCCGCGCTTGGAGTCAGCTTCGGTTCCTTCAGTCTCGGCCGGATCTTCCTTTGAGACTACGGGAGCTACTTCTGCCGCGCCCTTCGCCTTGCTTGCCTTGGTGGATTTGACCGCCGGTTTGCGCCTGGAAGGCTTGGGTTTTTCCTCGACGACTGCGTCGGAAGCTTCGACCGGTTCAGGGCTAGCTTCTTCAGCGTCAGTTTCGACGGTCTTTTTGCGGGTCGCGCGCTTGCGCTTGGGCTTCTCTTCCGCGACTGGGACCTCTGCCACGTCTGCAGAAGGGGCTTCCGCTGCCTCTTGGGTTTCACTTTCGGCTTCCGCCTTCTTGCGTCGGACTCGTTTGGGCTTCGGTGCAGCAGGCACTTGGTCCGCTACCGGTTCTTGTGATTCTTCGCCCTGGTCATCATCCGCAGCGGCTGCTTCATCCGATTCTTCGGATTCGCCCTCGCTCGCGCCCTGATCGTCGCCTTTACCTCTGCGGCGACGGCGGCCGCCGCGCCTGCGACGCTTCTTGGGCTTCTCTCCACCGTCGTCTTCCGATGGTTCATCCCCGGATTCGCGGTCTTCACCGCCATCCGCATCGTCGGCATCATCAGCGTCATCTTCGCCTTGGCGATCTTCACGGTTCTTGTTGCGGCCGCGACCACCGCGCCGCCGACGCTTGCGCTTCTTGCGCTGGCCTTCGTCTTCGCCTTCCTCGCGTTCCTCGAACTCATCATCCTCATCGATGATGTCGTCGTCGTCATCTTCGATCACGATCGGCTCGAAACGAGGAGCCTGCGTCGGTCGCGGACCGGCGCTGGTAATGCTCATCTTGGCGCCTTCATCCTCGCCTTCGGGCACGACCTCGACCGTGACACCGTAGCGTTCTTCGATTTCGGCAAGATCGGCACGTTTGGCATTGAGCAGGTAGATTGCCGCCTCCGTGCTGGCGCCAAGGCGAATGATGCTACCGCGGCCACGCGCCGCTTCGTCTTCGATCAGGCGCAGGGCTGACAGGCCCGCGCTTGAAGCCGTGCGGACCAGCCCGGTGCCATCGCAGTGCGGGCAATCGCGCGTGGTTGCCTCCAGCACGCCGGTACGCAGGCGCTGGCGGCTCATTTCCATCAGGCCGAAACCCGAGATCCGTCCGATCTGGATTCGCGCCCGATCGTGCTTGAGCGCTTCCTTCATCGCCTTTTCGACTTTGCGGATGTTGGAATTGTATTCCATGTCGATGAAATCGATCACGACCAGGCCGGCCATGTCACGCAGGCGCAGCTGGCGCGCGATTTCCTTGGCGGCTTCGAGATTGGTCGACAGCGCTGTCTGCTCAATCCCGTGTTCCTTCGTCGAGCGACCCGAGTTGATGTCGATCGAAACCAGTGCTTCGGTCGGGTTGATGACGAGGTAACCACCCGATTTGAGCTGCACGACCGGGTCGTACATTGCCCGCAACTGGTCCTCGGCGCCATAACGCTGGAATAGCGGTACCGGATCGGAATAGGCCTTCACCCGGCGCGCATGGCTGGGCATCAGCAGCTTCATGAAGGCGCGGGCGGATTTGAATCCCTCCTCGCCTTCGACCACGACTTCCTCGATTTCCTTGTTGTAGATGTCACGGATCGCTCGCTTGATCAGGTCCGAATCCGAATGAATCAGCGCAGGTGCGGTGGACGATAGGGTTTTCTCGCGAATTTCGTCCCACAGGCGTGCAAGATAATCGAAGTCGCGCTTGATCTCGGTCTTGGTGCGCTGGAGCCCGGCGGTGCGCACGATCAGCCCCATCGACTTGGGCAGCTTGAGGTCCGAAACCACCGATTTCAGCCGCTTGCGATCGCTTGCAGAGCTGATCTTGCGGCTGATCCCGCCGCCGTGCGAGGAATTAGGCATCAGGACGGTATAACGCCCGGCCAGGCTGAGATATGTGGTCAGCGCGGCGCCCTTGTTGCCACGCTCTTCCTTGACGACTTGCACCAACAGAACCTGACGGCGCTGGATTACGTCCTGGATCTTGTAGCGGCGACGCAGCGCCATGCGGCGCGCGCGCACCTCGTCCACTTCCTTGGCGCGCGAAGAACCCTTGCCCTGGCGGCGGCGCCCGCGGCGACCCCGGCCCTCGCGGCGATCCTCTCCTGCATCGCTTGTGGCTTCCTCGTCACCAGCATCGCCTTCGTCCGACTCTGCTTCATCGTATGAGTCATCGTCATCATCTTCGTCGCCCGAATCGTCGCCATTCTCGACATGGCCGTCTTCAATCGTGGAAACGCGATCCTTTTCGCTGGTGTCGATCTCTTCGAGACCATCTTCGGCAAGGTCTTCAACCAGTGCTTCAGACGATTCGTCCTCTGCGTCGTACTCGGCGCCGGGGGAGATGCCTTCCTCTTCCTCCTCGGCCCGTAGGCGAGCTTCCTCTTCGGCGGCCTCTGCTTCTTCGGCGAGCAGGCGTTCGCGATCCTCTTTCGGGATCTGGTAATAATCGGGATGGATTTCGTTGAAGGCGAGGAAGCCGTGGCGATTGCCGCCGAAATCGACAAAGGCCGCCTGTAGCGATGGTTCTACCCGGGTTACCTTGGCGAGATAAATATTGCCCTTGATCTGCTTGTGTTCAGCAGATTCGAAATCGAATTCTTCAATCCGGTTGCCTTTGAGCACCGCCACCCGCGTTTCTTCCGGGTGGCGCGCATCGATTAGCATGCGCGTTGACATTATATATTCTCCGTGCGCCGCCGGGCGGGGCAATGCCTCCGCAGCGGTTGCGCCTATGTGGGTGATTGCCGGCAATGGCATCGTGCCTGCCGGCATGTTCGGTTCGGCCCCTGGTTTGGATCCACAGGGGCAAAAGCTGCGTGTCTACAGGGATGTGATCGCACCAAATCGGCGCTGCCCGGCCATGCATTGCCCCAGCGCGCATGCGGCGCGGCTGTTGGCTATGCTGGAGGGGACTTCTCATCTCTGTATCAACCTGTTCAATGGGTTCCTGACATATGTAGTCAGGAAACGGCGGGATTGAAGCATCGAAAACTGGCCGATTTTCAGCCTGGAGCCGATACATTCCGCTGTGCGCGTGCTAGCATCGTGTATTACACCCCGCAACCATATTGCGTTTCCATAGCGCAACAACCTAACCAGCTCTGACAATGTCGCTACGTTGGCACCTCGCGCTGGCGGTCTTTTTGCCTATCGGCATTCTGGCTGCCTTGATCGGGTTCGGGATCAAGGTTCCGGTGCCCGTACTTGGCCGTGGGTATGTGTTGCACCTACGCTTGCCAGAGTTGGCAGGCGAAGTTCCATTGCCAGGAATCTATGGGCCGGATGATGTCTCGCGCCCGCTGGTTGTCATCGATGCCGGGCATGGAGGGCACGATCCAGGCGCGACGGGGCATGGGCTGCAGGAAAAGAACATCACCCTGGGACTGGCTTTGGCTTTGAAGGATGCGCTGGTGAAGCAGGGCGGGATCCGCGTGGCCTTGACGCGCGAGGATGACCGGATGCTGGTCCTGTCCGAACGCCCAGAGATTGCTCGTCGGATGGGGGCGGACCTGTTCCTTTCGATTCATGCCGATTCGGCCGGAGAGGAAAGCCCTGTGAGTGGGGCGAGTGTTTATACGCTTTCAACAAGGGCATCCTCGGCGGCGGCCGCACGATTTGCGGCGCGAGAGAACGATGCCGATCGGGTCAACGGCCTGTCGATCCAGGGACAGAGTGAGGCCGTGAGCGCCATCCTGGTCGACTTGTCGCAGAGGCGCGCCCAGGAAGAATCAGCCGAATTCGCGTCACTGATCACACGTGAAGGCGAAGGCAGGATCGCATTCCATCCCGGTCCACGCCGTGCGGCGGACCTGGTCGTGCTCCGATCGCCTGACATGCCGTCGGTCCTGTTCGAATCCGGTTTCATCACCAACGAGCAGGAAGCGCGGCGATTGACTTCGGTAGAGGGCAGGGCCCAGTTTGCCCAAGTCATGGCCAGGGCGATAGCAATCTATTTCGCCCGACAAAGTGGATCGCAGCCTGTTGTGGCGAGTTCAGAGCAATCACTGTAGCAAGCGGGCAAAACTGCATGCTAAGAGCCACGGCAACTTATGGAAGAGCAATCAAATCTGGATTACGCCAAGTTTCGCCTGCAGCGAGATAGTGCCGCAGTAAGGGAATGGTTCCTGGAAAACTGGCGTGACAAGCGCTGGTTCAGGTGGGCAGCACGCGCGCTGGGAGCTTTCATCCTGATGTGGATCGTGGTTTGGGCGCTGCTGGCGCGCGATTTGCCCGATGCTGAATCGCTGGTGGATTACGAAACGCCGCTGCCTACCGTTGTGCGCGGGATCGATGGCGAGATAGTTCACTCCTATGCGCGGGAGCGACGGGTCCAGCTGCAATATCGCGATTTCCCGCAGCAATTAATCGAAGCCTACCTCGCGGCAGAAGACAAAACCTTCTTCACCCACGGTGGTGTCGATTTCACCGGAACGGCCAATGCGGTAATCGATTACGCCTTGAAATTCGGTTCTGGCGAACGTGCAGTTGGCGGTTCGACTATCACCCAGCAGGTGGCGAAGAACCTGCTCTTGGGCGATGAGTATTCGGTCACCCGCAAGCTCAAGGAAATGATCCTGGCGCGTCGCATCGAAGGGGTGCTGAGCAAGGAAGAAATTCTCGAGCTCTATCTCAACGAAATCCCGCTTGGACGGCGCAGTTTCGGCGTCCAGGCAGCGAGCCGTGCCTATTTCGACAAGGACGTGGGCGAGCTTGATCTGCACCAGATGGCCTTTCTGGCGATCCTGCCCAAGGCGCCCGAACGTTATGGGCGCAAGGCCAACGAGCGGCTTGCGATTGCTCGGCGCAATTTCGTTTTGAGTCAGATGGAGGATAACGGCTTCATCACTCAGGCTCAGCTGCGCGAAGCACAGGGCAAACCACTGGGGTTGGTCACGCAACGGCGCGAACGGTCGGTCGATGCGGGGTATTTCATGGAGGAAGTTCGCCGCAGGTTGATCGAGAGGTTCGGCGAGACGGCCGAAGCAGGGCCGAACAGTGTCTATGCGGGCGGGCTTTGGGTCCGTACCTCGCTCGATCCCGAATTGCAGACCGCTGCACGCGATGCGCTGCGTCAGGGCCTTCTGAATTATCCGGGGAGCCGCAACTGGTCAGGGCCGATCGCCACTATCGATGTGTCTGGAGGCAACTGGGCTGGCCAGCTGGCAAGTTCCTATCTCGGTATTCGCTACCAGAATTGGCGCGTTGGTGTGGTGACGCGCCGGAATGGCGATAGCGCAGCCATCGGTTTTTCGGATGGTTCGGAAGCGCCATTGTCTAATTTGCCGGATCGTCTGAAGGCGGGGGATGTCATAGCTGCCTCTCCGCAGGGGAATGGCTATCGGGTACGGACCGTTCCAGAAGTTTCGGGCGGGTTCCTGGCGGAGGCGGTGCAGACGGGGCGCATTCTGGCGATGCAGGGCGGGTTTGATAGCCGCCTGAGCGACTTTAACCGTGCAACCCAAGCTGTGAGGCAGCCGGGATCGACCATAAAGCCGTTTGTCTATGCAACCGGGCTCGACAACGGAATGACCCCTGCCAGCGAGGTCCCGGACCAAACTTTTTGTTTCTATCAGGGCGCAAACCTTGGCGAGAAATGCTTCCGGAATTTCGATGGCAAAGGTGGCGGAATTCACACGATGCGCTGGGGATTGGAGCAATCGCGCAACCTGATGACAGTGCATATTGCGATGGAAGCGGGGATGCCCAATGTCGTGAACACCTTCAAGCGGGTCGGAATTGGCTCGTACGAAGCCTATCCGGCTTTTGCCTTGGGCGCTGGCGACACAACGGTGATGCAATTGGTCAATGCCTATGCCGCGCTAGCCAACCATGGCCGGTTGCATACCCCCACCGTAATTGACTTCGTGCAGGATCGCCATGGAAAGGTGATCTGGCGGGCAGACAACCGCAAATGCACCGGCTGCAATATGGCGCAATGGGATGGGCAGCCGATGCCGCGGCTTGGCAAGATAGGCAAGGAAGTGCTCGATCCGCGCACCGCCTACCAGGTTATTCATATGCTCGAAGGCGTGGTGACGCGCGGCACCGCCGTTCGTTTACGCGACCTCAACCTGCCGCTGTTCGGCAAGACCGGCACGACGTCTGGCCCAACCAACGCATGGTTTGTCGGAGGGTCTCCAGAGATTGTTGCCGGAATGTACGTAGGGTTTGACCAGCCGCGTAACCTCGGTGGCTGGGTCCAGGGCGGCAACACCGCTGCGCCAATTTTCAAGCAGTTTGTCCAGGCCACACGCAAGCGCTGGAAGGATGAACCGGCGGTTGCTCCTCCGGGAGTGAGGATGGTGCGGATCGATCGCCGCTCGGGCAAGCGTGTGTTCGATGCCTGGCCAACTGACGATCCACTGGCGGACGTGATCTGGGAAGCATTCAAGCCCGATACCGAGCCGTCACGCTCGACCCGGCAGGATGAGATCGCAGCCAAGCGCGACGAGATTCTCGAACAGATCAGGCGCGGTCGCGGCGAAGGCGGCCAGCAAACCGCCATCACCGACGGCAGCGGACAGCAAAGGAGCTTTGCTGAGGATCAGGGCGGTATTTATTGAGGTGGCGTCTTCGCCACCTCGGGAAGGAACATTGGAATGACCAGGATCGGTAAGATTGTAGGATTGGCTGTGCTCGCGCTCGCATTTCTCGTTCCTGCCCAGGCAGAATTGCCTGTCGGGCGCAAGGCCCCGATCTTCTCGACCCAGGCAGCCCTGGCAGGCCAGCAATTCACCTTTTCCTTGCGCGACGCGCTGAAAAAAGGGCCGGTGGTGCTTTACTTCTACCCCAAGGCCTTCACCCAGGGATGTACCTTGGAAGCACATGAATTTGCCGAGGCAATGCCACAATTCAAGGCTGCGGGGGCCAGCGTTATCGGCATGTCGAACGATGACATTCCCACGCTCAAGCGATTTTCTCGCGAGGAGTGCCGCGATGCCTTTCCGGTCGGCGTAGCAAGCACCAAAACCATCAATGCCTATGATGTCGCGCGAATTGTCGATGGCAAGCGGACCGGGACAACTACGCGGACCAGTTATGTGATTGCACCGAACGGACGCATCGTGATGGTGCATTCAGACATGGATTATCGCGACCATGTGAAGTTGACGCTTGCGGCGGTAAAGAAGCTCGCACGCTAGGCCCTGCTTGCTTTACAATCGCGGCGAGCCCGCCTAGCGGGCCAACTCATTTTTTGAAGGATTTGTTATGCGTGCCGAGGGGCAGGCCCATGTCGACAGGATTGAAGCGGCGCTGGCATTGGTCCGCCAGTCGCTCGACTGGGATCGCGCACTAAGGCGGCTCGACGAGCTCGATGCCCGCGTCCAGGATCCTTCGCTGTGGGACAACCCCAAGCAGGCGCAAGCAATAACCCGCGAGCAGAAGCAGCTCGAAACCGCGATCAATACAGTGAAGGAAATCACTGCCGAGATGCAGGATGCCGTGGAGTTCGTCGAGTTGGGCGAAGCCGAAGGCGAAGAGAGCGTGATAGCAGATGGTCTTGCCTCGCTTGAGCGCCTGGCCGAGCGCGCCGATGCCGACAAAGTCCAGGCGCTGTTGTCAGGCGAAGCGGACGGCAATGATACCTATCTCGAAATCCATGCCGGTGCGGGTGGAACCGAAAGCCAGGACTGGGCCGAGATGCTGCTGCGGATGTATGCTCGCTGGGCTGAACGCAAGGGCTACAAGGTCGAAACGGTAGAATACCAGGCTGGCGAGCAAGCCGGGATCAAGAGCGCAACTTTGCTGATCAAAGGCGAGAACGCTTATGGCTATGCAAAGACCGAAAGCGGAGTCCATCGGCTGGTGCGGATCAGCCCCTATGACAGCTCGGCGCGGCGCCACACATCGTTCAGCTCTGTTTGGGTCTATCCGGTGATCGACGACGATATCGAGATCGAAATCAACGAGGGTGATCTCAAGATCGATACCTACCGCGCCAGCGGGGCAGGAGGTCAGCACGTCAATACCACCGATTCTGCCGTTCGCATAACCCACGTTCCCACAGGTATCGTGGT
>SBHJ01000082.1 GCA_006226465.1 Alphaproteobacteria bacterium
TCGCCCGAAACAACGCTCATTTCGCCCAGGAAATCGCCCGCACTGCATTTGCCGACGCTGCTTCCGCCATGGTCGATCTCGGCGTGACCCGAAGCAACATAGATCAGGGGTGGCTGCGCATCGCCCTCGCGCATCAGCACCTCGCCCGCGGCGACATCATGCCAGCTGATCAGGTCTCGCAGCTTGCTCTGTCGCGAGCGATCATCGATCCGCATGACGTGCTCGAACAATTCGCGTTCGTGCTCCAGCAAAGCACCCTTGCGCGCACGACCGAGCAGCGACGCCAGCCTGGCACCATTGATCAAGACGAACAGCGCCGCGAATCCGAACCAAGTCCATTCCCGCGCGAGGCTGAAATGGGCTGCGGCGAGCAAGCCGGCACACAACGCCACAATACGTAAACGGCGGATCGAGGTGAGCGCCATTGCACCGATCAGCAAGAGAGCCGCAATCGTCAGCAACAAGTTCATATCCACTCCGATATCATGCCCTCACCCGCCCGCGAAAGGCAAATGAGCGGACGAGTTCCCATGGCCCGCCACGGTAGATGTAGAGTTCGAGCCCCGGAAAATGGAAATCGCGCGGTTCGGTGCGGGTGGCGAGCTGTTGCTGCAGGGCGCGGGCAACGTCGAGCGTTACCTTGTTCTGGACTGTAATATGGAGCCGTGGCTCGTGCAGGTCCTGCGCCGTCAGGCTCCCATGGAAATGTTCAGCAATCCGTTCGCGCAGCTCCAGCATCCCGGTACTGCGAATGGCAATTGCGGTTCCCTTCCCCAGATCCATCACGCCGGTGATTTGCGCAGGGATTGGAGCCTCCTCAGCCGCGAACCTCGGCAGGACAGCTTTCAATTCCTCGAACAGTGACGGCGCGAAGGAGTGAAACAGAGTGACATGCGCGTGCAAATGATTGCGCTCGGGCGGGTAATGTTTGCGCCGCAGGGCATCAGCCCACGCGAAGATATTCGGTGGCAGGCTGGCTGTGACGATGAAGGGCGGATTTGTCATCGTTCCCCTATGCCGAAACTGCCACGGGTTACGCAACGTCACCCTTGTGCAAGCAGCCTCGAGGGCGCAATCTCCGGCCGAAAGAGGGGAAACACGATGCTCAAACCATTTCGCGCCGCCGCGCTCTGCACCGCCGCAGCAGCGGCTCTCACGCTGCCTGGACAGGTTCTGGCCACGCCCAAGCCCGCCTCCCCTGCGACCATAGAGGCGCAGCGCGCCGCAGCAGCAGCCCTGCCTGCAGATGGTAAGCGTGATGAAGACTTTGCTGTACGCGGCTTTATCGCGACGCAGGCAGAGCCCTTGATCAAGGACGAGAACGGCAACGTTGTCTGGAACCTCGCAGCATATGACTTTGTCGATGGCCCTGCACCAGCCACCGTCAACCCCAGCCTGTGGCGCCACATGCGCTATCTGAAGCATCACGGGCTTTACCAACTGACGGAGAACAGCTGGCAGGTTCGCGGGTTCGACCTGTCAAACATGACCATTGTTCGCGGAAAGACCGGCTGGATATTGATCGATCCGCTAACTTCGGCCCAGGTCGCCAAGGCGGCGCTCGACCTGGTCAACAGAGAGCTTGGCGAACGCCCCGTCACCGCCGTGATCTATAGCCACAGCCATGCCGACCATTTCGGCGGCGTGCGCGGTGTGGTGGACGAGGCGGAAGTCAAGGCCGGGAATGTCCAGATCATCGCGCCGGAAGGCTTTATCGAAGAGGCAAGCTCCGAAAATGTCATGGCCGGCAGCGCAATGACCAGGCGCGCGGCGTACCAATTCGGGCGTGGACTTACCCCCGGCGCGCAGGGCCAGATGGGCAGTGGAATTGGAACCGCAGTCTCCGCCGGGACGATCACGCTGATCGCACCTACCGATATCATCACCCACACCGCCGAGACACGCATGGTCGACGGGGTTGAACTGGAATTCCAGATCGTGTCGGGCAGCGAAGCCCCGGCCGAGCTCAACGTCTATGTCGCACCGGAACGCGCTTTACTGACGGCGGAAATCGCGACCTGCACCATGCACAATATCCTCACCCCACGCGGGGCCAAGGTGCGCGATACCCATGCCTGGGCGCATTTCCTCGACGAGGCGGCAAGGCGCTATGCCCCCAAGAGCGACGTGGTCGCCTCCAGCCATTGCTGGCCCATGTTCGGGACCCAGGCCGGGGTCGAGTGGCTGTCGGCCCAGCGCGACAATTATCGCTATCTGCATGACCAGACCGTGCGCCGGATGAATGGCGGGCAGACCATGGTCGAGATTGCCGAAGAAGTGCCACTGCCTGCCGACTTGGGGCAGGAATGGTCGAACCACGGCTATTACGGCACCTACAGCCACAATTCGAAGGCGATCTACCAGTTCTACCTTGGCTGGTACGACGCGGTCCCGGCCAATCTGAATGCCCACCCGCCGGTCGAGCGCGCGAAACGTTCGGTCCAGGCCATGGGTGGCGCGGACCGGGTTATCGCATTGGCGAAAATCGCCATGACCACCGGCGACTATCGTTGGTCGTCTGACCTGCTGCAGCAATTGGTTTTTGCCGATCCTGCCAACAGCGATGCCAAGGCATTGCTGGCGGACAGCTACGAGCAACAGGGCTACCAGGCTGAAAGCGCGATCTGGCGCAACCAGTTCCTGGTTGCTGCAGACGAATTGAGAAACGGCGCGCGCCAGGCGTTTGCGACGCAGAGTCCAGACATGATCCAGGCGATCGACACCGGTCTGCTGCTCGATTCGGCGGCGGCGCGCTATGCACCGGGCAAGCT
>SBHJ01000149.1 GCA_006226465.1 Alphaproteobacteria bacterium
ACAGACAAGCGCGCCGGGGTCATTCTGTCGATCCAGCAACGCATCTGCGAAGACGATTTGCCCGGTGAACTGATCGAGAAGGGATACGAACTTCTCAAACTGCCAGCGATCGCTGACCGCGATTATGAGGTTGAGATTGGTCCTGGTCTTACCCATCGCTGGATGCGCGGTGAGCTGCTCGATCCGGTGCGTTTTCCCAAGGAAGTGCTCGAACAGGAACGGCTGAACCTTGGAGCGCAGCACTATTCCGCGCAGTATCTGCAGGATCCGATTGCTGATGAAGGCGATCTTATCCGGACAGAGTGGTTCAAGCGCTTTGAAGGTGAGCTCGAGCTCCACTGGTTCGACAAGATTGTCCAGAGTTGGGATCCTGCAGCGACCGATTTGCCAACCTCGGACTATTCAGCCTGCACCACCTGGGGCGTGGTCGCTGGTCGCTACTTTCTTCTAGATATCCATCGCGCGCGCCACGAATACCCCGCTCTCAAACGTCAGGTGATTGCGCTGCGCGCCAAATGGAATGCCGATCATGTCATCATCGAGCGCTCGAGCAATGGCTTGGCATTGGTCCAGCAATTGAGGAGCGAAGGGCCATTCAAACCGATTGCCTGGCCTCCCGCCGGTATGCGTCAACTCGACAAAGCCGAGCGCCTGTTGGCGCAGACCGGGCAAATCGAAGAAGGACGCGTTTGGCTTCCCGACCAGATCGATGGTCTCGACACATTCCTCAAAGAGATCCGGGCCTTTCCCGGCGGTCGCTATGATGATCAGGTCGATAGCCTGACGCAAATGCTCGAATGGTCGTTTTGGAACTGGCGCAAGTTCCACCAGAGGTACAATGCCCAAGGTAGGCCGCTCGACAAGGTGCGCGGCAATCGTCCGCCGCTGCCCGATCTGCCAGATTGGATCGCAGCATAGTGTTGCCTAGAGTGGCCCCGCCCGTGACAGCTTTGCGCCCCAAATTCAGCTATTGAGAAGATTGGCCTACAATCCCGAAAGCTGTCGTTCGATCAGGTATTTGAATCTGATCTTATACGCCAGTACTTAGTCGTGGCAGCACCCGTCCAGAAGTGCAGTCTAGAATGGGCGTCGCACTGATGGAGTAGGATCTTGGCTCGTAGATGAACATACCCGAGGTCGCATCGAATGTCTTGCAGAAAGCCCGACTATACTGAATTTTCTCTCAATTTGGGAAGCACACTCAATAGTTTGAATGCATTCATGCTGGAAAACCGATCTCGGGATTGGAGAGATTTGCTTTCAGGCATGAACGCTCAAACGGTCACTACGACGTTACCAATCGTAGTCCCCGACTCAACTGCCTCGTGTGCATCAGCGATGTCCTCGAGTGCGTAGCTATGAGCAATGGTGTGTTGCAATGCTCCCGCTTCCAAAGCGCGGTTCACTCGTTCGATCGTGGCTGTTCGCACCTCGCCCTCTAGTAGGTAAACCAGGAACATACGCAAGGTCACATTCTTGAACATGAGTTCGTAGAAGGGAATTGCCGGATTGGGATCCGCCATCGACCCGTAGGTTGCGATCGTGCCACCCGGCTTAATGATCTGGCGCGTAGCCTCCAGGTTCCCTCCGAATTCGACCTCGACCACCCGGTCGACACCCGCGCCACCCGTGGCTTCGAGGACTGCTTGCGCGACATCCTGCTCACGGTAGTTGATGACCAGATCGGCACCTGCCCTGTCAGCGATCCCGGCCTTGGCTGGACCGCTCACAGTGGTCAGTACGCGTGCCCCACCCCATTTGGCAAACTGGATGGCATACTGCCCGACAGCACCCGCGCCGCCCGTTACAAGGACCGTCTTTCTCGCGACCTCGCCATCGGCAAATACGCCATAGGCCGCTGTTAGAGCCGGAATACCGAGACACGCCCCTGCCGCAAAGTCAGTACCGTCCGGCAGTGGCACCGCCTGACCGGCGGGCAGAGCGACATATTCCGCACATGTTCCATCGGCCCTCTGCCAGGCAGCGTTCCAGGTCCAGACACGTTCGCCGATGCGCGCGCTATCGATGCCCTCGCCTGCCGCCTCGATTATCCCCGCTCCGTCGGAATGCGGAATTACGTAAGGGAAAGAGATTGGGCCGCGCGCGCCCGCCCTCGCCTTGACGTCGGAAGGATTGACCCCCGAAGCCTGAATGCGAACTAGCACTTCGCCCGCTTGAGGAAGCGGAGCAGGCTTCTCCCCAACGATTAATACGTCGCTTGCCGGACCCGTTTGTTCATACCACGCTGCGCGCATCGAATATTCCCTAATTGCCCATTCTTAGCGACAGGCCTTCGGTGTGCCCGTCGATCCCGATCGCCTGGCCCGAAATCCGCTCGCCTGCCGCGGAACAGAGGAAGTGGATCATGCCCACAATATCCTCATTGCGAACGAAGGTACGAAGCGAGCTTTGGCTCTTATACTCGGCTTCTACTTGCTCAACTGTGAGGCCGCGGCAGTCGGCGTCTTTTTCAATCACTCGATCGATCCGGGGACCCTCGACACTGCCCGGGCAGAGTGCATTGACGCGGATAGCTGCTGGACCAAGTTCCATCGCCATGGTTTTTGTCAGCCCAATGATCGCCCACTTGCTAGCGGTGTAGGGACTGCGCAGCGGGAAACCGTGAAATGCCACGTTCGACGCCATATTGACGACCGATCCACCGCCGTTTGCCCGCAACATCGGGATCGCCCTGCGCGCGCAATAGAAGAAGCTGTTGAGGTCGATGTCGATGGTCTTGCGCCATTCCTCGACATCGAGCGTCTCGATCGGCCCGGTCGGACCGGCAATCCCGGCATTGTTGACAAGGATGTCGAGCGTGTTCCCGTCAGCGGCAATGCGGTCGAAGAAGGCATCGACCGATGCGGGATCGGCAACATCGGTTTCCACCGCCACGACGCCCGGCAAGTTCTCGTTGCACCAGGCAACCGCCGCCGGATCGACATCGCAGACGTAGACCTGCGCGCCCTGCCCGGCGAAGCTGCTGGCAATCGCCTTTCCGATGCCCGAGGCACCTGCCGATATCGCTACCCGCATGGGATCGATCCTGATCGCTTCCTATACGCCCTAGAACCGCGCGCCAAGCCGAATGCCGATCGTGCGCGGTCGATTGGTGGTGATGCGTTCGTCATAGGTTGCCGCGTTTCGGTTCAGTTCGGCCCGCTCGTCAAAGGCATTATTTAGGAATGCCGAGACCGAGAACCGTTCGAAATCCACGCCAGCCGACAGGTTGACGATGTCATAAGAGCCCTGGAGCTGACGGCGCGCCACGAACAGATCGTTCCAGCGGCTGCCAACGTGTTGATAGCTCGCCTGGACGAAGGCATCGTTGCTCCCGAGCGCAAACTCGTACCGCGCGGAACCGGCGAATTTGAACTTCGGCACGTCAGGAAGACGCGTACCCGATGGAGCATCGACATTCCCGGTCGAAAGGTTGCGGACGTAGTCGCTGCGCAATGTCGCATCGATGTAGGATGCAGCCGCGTTGATCTGTAGACCTCCACCGAGATAGGCAGCAAGGTCGGTCTCAATACCGCGCGAGCGTGCCTTGCCCACATTGGCGGTTAGCCCGAGGAAGGATTCTGCGGGATCAAACCGCGTGATCTGGATATCGTCCCAATCCATGTTGAAAATGGAACCGTTCCAGCGCACGTCACCACCGGCCAAGGTTGCCTTCCAGCCAATCTCGTAATTGGTGATGAGGTCGGACTTATAGACTCCCGGAATGTTGCTCGTCTGCGTCCGGTTGTTGCCTCCGGCCCGGAACCCTTCGGAATAGGTCGCATAAAGCAGCAGGTCGGGGTTGGGTTCGTAACTGAGGTTGAACTTATAGACCTCGCCGCTTTCTTTCGAAGCAACATCCACCAGCGGGCTGCCGCTGAACAATGTTCCTACCGCGCCGACGATAGAGCTCTTGGTTTGGAAAACTCGTATACCGCCGGTGGCAGTCAGCTGTTCGGTGATGTCGAACGAAACTTCACCGAAGCCAGCAAGTTCCTTCTCGGTACGCAGCTGGTCTGTGACGAAATAGGCGTCGTCCGGATAGCCGCTCAGCTGCGGATTAGCATTGACCGAACGTTCCGGAGGGATCGAAGGGATGTGCCAGATATTGAGGTAGTCGTGCTCGGCCTTCTGGTAAAACAAGCCAGCAATGAACCGCAGTCGGTTCGCCTCGTCGTTCTGGACCCGGAATTCGTGGGTCATCACCTCATAGGTGTCGTCGCTGTCGAACTGTTCACGCGGGTCCGTACAGGTCGAGAAGTCGAGCGAGCCGGTGCTGTAGCAGGTGTAGTAGGGGATATAGGCCGAGTATTCGGAATAGGCCGAATAATCGACGTCGTAATCCACCTCGCGATCGAGGTAGGACCCTGCATAGGTCAGCTGCAATCCGCCGACCTCTCCCTCGACCGTTAGCGCGGCCTGGGTCCACTGATCCTTTCCCTTGTCTTCGAAGAAGCGCTCGACCTGGAGATCGCCAACATCATCGGGATCGTGATCCCAGACGCCGTTGGTCTTCTGACGTTGGTGCATCAGCTTGGCCGTCGCGCTCCAGCTGTCGTCGAGCTCGATCTTGAGCGCAGCACGAGCGCCGGTGTTCTTCTCGGTGTTGAAGTTCTCTTCAACATAGGGCGCATTGTCGACCGTTACGTTCTGCGCAGTAAAAGTGAAGGTGGCCGGGATGTTGTCGATATAGCCGCCATCATAGACGTGCCAGCCAACGACGCGCAGTGCTGCGTTGTCGCCCAGCGGCACATTGACAAAGCCCTCAACAGAATAGCTTTCCTCGCCCTTGTGAGTGGTGCTGAGGCTTGCGTCCATCCCGCCTTCGAAGCTGCCGAGCAGCGGTTCGTTGGTAATGATCCGCAAGGTTCCGGCCTGCGATCCAGCACCATAAAGGGTACCCTGCGGGCCCGCCACCGCCTCAACGCGGGAAATATCGTACATGTGAACGTCGAGCACGCGACCGATCGAGGTCACCGGCTGATCGTCCAGATAGACCGCTACGCTCGGGCTCGAGCCTGACTTGTTTCCGTCCCCGCCCGAGGAAATTCCGCGCATGAAAACCTGGCTGTTGCCCGGCCCCTGTCCGGCGAAGGACACGCTGGGAAGAAGGCCAACATAATCCTCGAAATTGGCAACGCCCTGCTCTGCGAGCGCTTCGCCGCCCAGTACCTGCAAGCTTACCGGCACGTCTTGAAGGTCCTCGGTACGCTTCTGGGCGGTCACGACGATAACATTGAGCCCGCCAGTGTCAGCCTCTTCGGCCGCGGCGTCTTGTGCCCAGGCTTGACCCGGTACAGTTGCACTCGCCGCTGCCAATGCCAACGCTGAAACTCCCGACAGGGTACACCGGCTTGCTTCCCGATTTTGCATGTATTGACCTCCCGCAATGGCTCGCAATGCGAGCTCTCCCATGGCGCCGTTGTGCCGGTGAGTGGGGATTGTGACAAAAGAAGATTTGTCACCGATGATTGAGATTATCTAATGCGTTTAATTCCCAAATGTGCTAATTTCCGTGTAATTTCAGTTGCGTATAATGCCCAAATATTCTCTCCATGTGAGCACGACTTACCGAACTTAATCCCGGTAGTTGGTCAGCGCAGGTCCCAGCGCTTCCTTGAGCATATCTAGATGCGGTTCGAAATTACGCCATCTGTCGACACCCTTGGCATTGATTGGCTGGCGCACCTGCTCCGAGCTTGCCGTGCGGACAGCCCGATCGTTCTTGTGGAACTCAAGGCAAGCCTGTTCGAATGGCAAACCCATTGCATCAAGCAACCGCCTTATCTGACCTTCGGGATCAGCGATCATGTCTTCGTTGAACACGCGGACGACCTTGCTTGGCAGAACCGAGTCCCAATGACGCATCAGCTCAACGTAATCACGATAGTAGCGTCCGATGTCGCGTAGCGAGTAAGTGAAGTTCTGCCCCTTCGCGAACAGCTGTTTGTAGCCCGAAAAGCAGCAGTCCATCGGATTACGGCGCGCGTCGATCACCGTAGCATTCGGCAGGATGGCATGGAGCAGCCCGATATGCGCGAAATTATTGGGCATCTTGTCGATGAAATAGGGGGCACCCGTACGATGTATCCTTGTGCGTTCGAGATATTCCGCGCCGAGCGCAGTCAACCTACTCGGCGACATCTGAGCGAGGACCTGCGGATATTGCGAAGGGTTATCTGGGCTGTCCTTTGCGGCTAGGCGCCGGCCGATCGAGATCAGGTCGGGCAGTTCCTGGGTCCCTTCTACCTGGCTGTGGCTGGCCAGGATCTGCTCGATCAATGTCGAGCCAGCGCGCGGCAAGCCGACGATGAATATCGGGTCGCAGGCTGGATTGCCCGCGCCCTCCAGTTTCTTGACTTGCTCCGGCGAAAAGAACTCCTTCAACGCCTCCATCTCACGGCGATGCACTTCGGCATCGTAGCGTACGGTGCGTCGACGAACCGCATTTCCGCGTTGGTAGTGAAGGAATGCCTCGTCATACTCGCCAGCATCCTCGAGCGCCTTGCCCAGCGAGAAACAAGTGTGAAGGAATTCTTCTCGACCGACATTCTCGTCCGAAGCCACTTCCCGCATTGCCGAGATTTCTTCGGGCGAGAAACGATATGTCTTGAGATTCGCAAGGCTCCAAAATGCTTCACCAGCTGCAGGATTGAGGCGCACAGCCTGCCGATAGGCCTCTATCGCTTCGACCTGGCGACCAAGCGTCTTGTAAGTGTGGCCGAGGCTCATCTGAAGCGAAGCCGATAGCAACCCATCCTTCTCTGCCTGTTCGTAAATCTCGAGCGCCTCTTCGGTTCGACCGACGCGAACGTAGATCTGGGCCCTCAAGAGCAGCAGAGCCCTGTTTCCTGCCTTGGCCGCATCGATCCGGTCCAATTCGACCAGGGCATCGTCGAAGCGGTGTCGCTTGAATAGGAAATGCGCAAGATGCCCGCGCGCGAGATGATAGTCAGGTGCAAGCTCCAGGCATCGGTGGAGAAGATTCTCGACATCGCTCAATGCCCCCAGACGCAGACCGATGTCGGCCAAGAGGCACATCGCGCTCACATCGAGTGGATCGCGCTTGAGCAAGTCGCGACAAGCCGCTTCTGCATCGCCAACCTTACCATCTGCCAGCAAAGCCGCCGCGCGCTGGATTTCCGCCCGCCCGCTGGATGTCTTGCTTGCTCCTGAGCCAGCAGCCGAATTCACATTCTTTCTCCCACCGCGCAGTGCGCGGACACTCTCCCAGTTTCCTACCTAACCCTGGCCCGCCAACTTGACGAACGAGAAAATTACGGTTTGGATCAGATTTTCTCATCAGTCGAGGTGCCATGTCCCGCAAGCTCCCACCGCTCAATGCCTTGCGTGCCTTCGAGGCAGCCGCACGGTGTTGCTCGTTCAAGCTCGCTGCCGAGGAACTCAATGTCTCGCAATCGGCAATATCGCACCAGGTGAAACACCTTGAGGATTACCTCCAGACCACACTGTTCCATCGACGGACCAGGGCAGTCGAGCTCACACCTGCAGGGCAGAAGTTCTTCCCCTTCCTGCAAGAAGCGTTCGACCACATGGCAGAAGGGACGCGGCTGCTGGCCCGGCTGGATCGCGACGATGTGCTGACAATCCAGACTTATTCGACGTTTGCCGTCCGGTGGCTGATGCTGAGACTTGCAAAGTTCGAAGAGAAACATGCCGACATCACTGTCCGCCTGACGACCTCGCAATGGAACGTCGATTTCTCCGAGCAGGATACGGACGTCGCCATCATGATCGGCGAGCCGCAGGATGGAAAAATCAACTTCGACTATCTCTTCAGCCCTCGCATGTTCCCGGTCTGCAGCCCGGCCTTGCTGGAGCAAGCAGGAGGGCTCGGCTCTCCGGCCGATCTCGCCAACCGCACCATCCTGCAAGTCTACCCTTCCGAAGACGATTGGAAGAATTGGCTGGCCGCAACGGGTACCGAGGGGATCGATCCAAATTCCGGGACGAGCTTTGACAGTTACGATCATGCGCTGAAGATGGCAGTTCGCGGGTTGGGCGTGGCACTCGCCATGCAACCCTATGTCGGAGAGGATCTTTCTGCGGGGCTGCTCGTCAGTGCTTTTCCCGAACTCGAAGTGCCCGCTCCGGGCAAATGGTACCTTGTTTATCCCGAAAGCCGCGGACGGATCCGGAAGATCCGGCAATTTCGTGAGTGGCTACTCGGTGAAATCCGAGATGATCCCGATCTCGCTCCCCTGATCGAGACAACTCCAGCTCGTCTTAATGCGTGAGGATTATTCATCGATGCGGTGAAATTGTCGTTTGTGCTGGCGCGTCCGGAAGCGCATTCCCTGTATTGGGAGGAGGGCCGCCTTGAGACATTCGAGAATTGTCAGTGTGTTGCTACTTTGCGCGCTTGCTGTCGCCACCCTGGCCTGTTCCGGCAATGGTGCAGTTAGCCCGATAGCCAGCGCTGGCGGCGAGGAACTGCGAGGAGAGGCGCTGGAATCGGGTGTGCTCGCTTTCCGCGGCGTCCCTTACGCAGCGGCACCGGTCGGCCGTCTGCGCTGGCGCGCGTCAGCGCCGCACGATCCGCGGCCGGGAATCTCGGAAGCGACCCAATTCGGCGCCGCCTGTCCACAGGACCAGGGCAACCCGGAATGGTATCGCGATGTCGCGAAGCAGTTGGGAAGTCCAGATGCTGTAATTCCGGCAATCGATACAATCTCTGAGGATTGCCTGTTCCTCAATGTCTGGACGCCCACGCTAGAGCCTGATCAGCCGGCTCCGGTGTTGGTATGGATACACGGTGGCTCGAATGTGAACGGTACGTCGTTCGAGCCCAACTATCTAGGTCATCGTCTGGCCGAGAAGGGGCTGGTGGTGGTGACCATCCAGTACCGATTGGGGCCGCTCGGTTTCATGGCGCACCCTTTGCTCTCAGCGGAGGATTCTGACGGGATCTCGGGACAATATGGCCTGTTCGACCAGCTTGCCGCGCTGCGATGGATAAAGGACAATATTGCGAGTTTCGGTGGCGATCCCGCTCGTGTGACTGTTGCAGGAGAATCTGCCGGTGGCGGAGATATCGCCTCACTGATCGACATGGATCAGGCGAGCGGCCTCTTCCATCAGGCAATCATCCAGAGCGGTGCGCTCGGTCCATCGGATCGTGCGGGAATGACCGAAGCAGAGGATGTCGGGACGCGTATCATCGAGGCCACTGGCGCCTCGACGCTCGAAGAGATGCGCGCGCTGAGCTGGCAAGATCTGGTCGAGGCGCGCAACCAAGCCGCCGACGGCCACTATTTCGCGCCGATTGCCGACGGCGTGCACCTCGATGGGGAGCAATTCGTGGCCGACAAGGTGCCGGTCCTGATCGGCTCCAACCTCGACGAATGGCGAATGTATCTGCCCGAGGATGTCGAAGCACGCTATCGGGAAGCGCTTGCCGAATACGCAGGCACAGGATCGCGTGACATCGAATCTTACCTGGCAACACGCTATTCCGATCCGGCAACCCGGGCCGACAGACTCATCACGGCTGCCGAGTTTCTGTGCCCCTCCTTGCACATCGCACAGAATGCGAAGACGAACGGCAAGGCTGCATGGCTCTACCTATTCACCCGGGTAAGACCTGGTGCCGATGCGATTGGCGCCTATCACGGGGCTGAAATCCCCTACATGTTTGACACGGCGGACGCGTGGCTTTCGTCCGACGAAACCGATCGCCGATTGACCGAGGCAATGACTGGCTATTGGGTCAGCTTCGTAAAATCGGGCAATCCCAACAGTGACGACTTATCCGAGTGGCCGGCGGTCTCAACAACCGAACCAGTGGCGCTGGAACTTGGAGATACTATCCGCCTAGCCGATCCTGAGCAATATGCACTATGCGGGATGCTGGCGAAATGAAAGGATCGAAGGAGCACGTTGGAGAGATCGATCGCGGGATATTCGCGACAGCTTTGCTGGTAGTGCTTGGCGTATGCGTGCCGATCATGCTTTGGCCCGGGCAGGCCGGAGCGGTCATCACCGGCACGTATGACTGGATCGCGCAGAACTTCGGCATCGTCTATATTTGGACGGTTATTGGCATCGTCGTCTTCCTCGGCTGGATCGCCCTGGGCAAATACGGCGCCCATCGGCTCGGCGGACCGGATACGCCGCAGGAATTCTCAACCTTCAGCTGGGTCGCCATGCTGTTCTGCGGGGGTGTCGGTGCGGGACTGGTCTATTGGTCGGTGATCGAGTGGGCGTCCTATCTAGATGGTCCGCCATTTGGCGCCGAACCGGGAAGTGCCGAAGCCCTGTCATGGGCAACCTCTTATGGTTTGTTCCATTGGGGCGTTATTGCCTGGACAATCTACGCCCTCCCGACAGTGGCTATCGCTGTTCCATTCTATTCCCGGCGGGTCGATTTCCTCCGTTTCAGCGCATCATGCAGCACCTTTATCGGCAATCGGGAGGAGCATCCCGGCGCCCGCGCAATCGACGCGGTCTTCATGCTGGCCTTGCTGGCAGGGGCGGCGACCTCAATGGGGCTCGCAATCCCGATGATATCGGCTGCCTGCGCTGAAGCCTTGGGCCTAACGCGCTCGTTTTGGCTCGATGTGAGCATCGTCGCGGTTTGCGTCGCCCTCTTTGCCAGCACGGTGTTCCTCGGCCTCGAAAAAGGCATCCAGCGTCTCGCTGACTTCAATGTACTGCTCGCCTTCGGTCTGCTCGCTTTCATCGTGATCGTCGGCCCCACCCTGTTTATTCTGCGGACAGGCACCGAGAGCATTGGCTTCATGCTTCAGAACATGCCCAGCATGCTGACCTTTACCGAACCGATGCGGCGATCCTCTTTCGTCGAGGACTGGACCATATTCTACTGGGCCTGGTGGCTCGCATTCGGACCCTTTGTCGGGATCTTCGTCACCCGAATTTCGCGCGGACGTACCCTGCGCCAGTTGATCCTCTCGATGGCGCTGTTCGGCAGCCTTGGGGCATGGGTTTTCTACATCGTCCTTGGCAACTATGCCCTGTTCCTTGACCTGAACGGAGTTGTTCCGGTGCGCGAGATCATGACGGAGGTTGACCCTGCGCAGGCAATCGCCGCCGTGATCGGCAGCCTGCCGTTGAGCCGCATGGCATTGCTCGTTTTCGCCCTCCTGTGCATCATTTTCATCGCCACGACGTATAACAGCGCAGCCTATGCACTTGCATCGAGCGCGACTCGCAAGCTTGGTCCGGGGGAAGACCCTGGACGCTGGCACCGCTTGTTCTGGGCCTTTGTCGTCGGCATTCTTCCGGTCGCATTGATGTCGGTCGAAGGCGGCACCAAGGTTGTGACCGCGGCCGTACTCGTGGCTTCGCTGCCACTGATTGGGATCGCGATCCTGATGTGCATCAACCTTGTACGCTGTCTGCGTCAGGAGACTAACAATGCGGCTTGAACCCCTTCTTACATTCCGCAACGGCTTGGCCGATACACAAGTCATTGGCGAAGGACCGTTTGGAGCGCGACGGACCTATGTGATCGGCCCTGGAACATTCGAGGGCGAACGCTTGCGTGGCGAAATTTTGCCTGGCGGAGGAGATTGGATGACCGTCGGCAGGGACGGTCTAGCCAATCTCGATGTTCGCAAGACGTTGCGGACGCATGACGGCGCGCTCATCCATCTCAGCTACCAAGGTCTTTACCGCTTCGACGACGCCATTGCTGCGAAGCTTGAAGCAGGTGCCGAGGCAGAGTTTGGCGAGACATTATTTCAGGTCCAGGCCCGGTTCGAAACGGGCGATCCGCGCTATGACTGGCTCAACTCAACCCTTGCGATTGGCGAAGGGCGTGAGACCAGTCGTGGGGTGGAATACAGATTGTATTCCCTGGTTTGAACCTAGTTACCAAACACTTTGCGTGTTCATCCCCGTGAACTTTAGGACCAGGTCGCCGAGCCGTTCTTCAAGTGGCGGCTTGATGCCAAGATCTGTTCCTAAGCAGACCGTCCGCATACGGCCCAACATCAGAAATAAGGCCTTGAACTGTAACCAAGAGCTATTGGCTGATTACGGCAGAAGCGCTATTTGCATGAAATGGACCTCGACGATCTTCTACAGCGCTATTTCGCGACAAGCGATATCTCTGAGCTGTCTCCCGAAGCGCTGGCGGCGGGTATCGAGCGCTGCCAAGTCGATCTCGGTCTTGAGCAAGATCGAGGTAAAGGGTTCGCACTATGGGCCCTCCTTCACATGCTAGGCAGCGCACCTGATCTCGATGTTGCTTTCGATGAGGAAGACGATCGCAACGCAGCGCGCAACTTCATGGAACTGCTCGAAGCATCCGAAGGTCAATAGCTAGGCCGCCAAGTTGTCAGGGCGATTGCCAAACCCCAGCATTGCGCGCTGCTCTGCCCAATTGTCAGGGATGTTGTTGACCCGCGCCAGGAACTGACGGTTGATATGGGGTGGTTGCTTACCATCGAGAATGGCCGCGGTGATGTCGGGTGCGAGATAAGCCAGACGCAGAAGCCGGCAGAAGTACTGCTTCGAAAGTTCCATGCTTGAAGCGGCCTGATCGATCGATGAGTTGGCGCGCTCATTTAGTGCCTCTCTAGCCTGATGCGCGCGCACTATGAGCTTGATGAGGCTAGGATCGCGTCGCGCTTCACTCCAATTGCTCGATGGCGCATCGATCCGGACCTCGTTGCCGCAGCTGATCAGCGCGACTTCAATCGTCATGGGCTCGTCGGCATCGGTGAAGAGAAGTTCGATCCGATCCGCATGCACCGTGACCTTTGCGATATGCTGCAGGACCAGCTCGCGCGATGGCGTCGCTCCTTGCCAACTCGACCCGGTCTTTTGCGCTAGCTCATGGCTCACTAGCTTTTCGATTTCGCCGGCTGGTAGTCTGTGAATTGGCAGCTCCAATCGCTCCTTGTCCACCTGACTGGCATAATAGCGATAGCGCTTGCCATTTTTGCTGGCGTGATCAGGAGTCATGCGCCGCCCTTCCCCATCCCAAATGATACCAGCAAGAAGACTAGGCTGAGCAGCATGCCTTCGATATTTGTGTCGCACGCGATTGGTCGACATCAATGAGCGAACCCTTTCAAAGGTCTCGCGATCGATGATCCCTTTGTGCTCGCCTGGATAGGCTTCGCCCTGATGGACGATCTCACCAAGATAAATGCGATTTCCGAGCATCTGATAGAGTGCGCCGCGACTAAAGTTCTTGTCCCCTAGAATGCGCCCATCTTTGAGCACGCGCTTCTTGGTGAGGATGCTGTTCTCTATCAGATCGGCTTGCAGCAGATAAACCGAGCCGAGCTCGAGATAGCGGTTGAAGATGGTGCGAACCTTGTCCGCCTCTTCAGGGACAATGTGCAGCTTCCTATCCTTGACCTCGTATCCGATTGGCACGACCCCGCCCATCCACATACCGCGCTTCTTGGACGCTGCGATTTTATCGCGGATCCGCTCGCTTGTGACCTCGCGCTCAAATTGAGCAAAGGACAGCAGGACATTGAGCGTCAATCGCCCCATCGAGTTGGTGGTGTTGAACGCTTGCGTCACGCTGACAAAGGATGCGCCCTTCTCATCAAGGATATCGACGATCCGAGCAAAATCAGCCAAGCTTCGTGTGAGGCGGTCGACCTTATAGACAACGATCACATCGACCTTGCCGGCTTCGACGTCTGCCATAAGCGCTTCAAGGCCTGGCCTATCCATCGATCCGCCCGAGTAGCCTCCATCATCGTAGAGCTCATCGATGGCTTCCCAGCCTTCATGCGCCTGACTCAGAATGAAGGCTCCGCAGGCTTCGCGCTGCGCATCCAAGCTGTTGAACGACTGTTCGAGGCCTTCCTCGGTCGACTTGCGTGTATAGATGGCGCAGCGGCGGCGCTTGGGATCATTCTGCCTCATGCCGCGATACTCCGACGCCGCTTGAGGCCAAAGAACCGCGGTCCTGACCATGCTGTGCCGGTGATCTCCCGCGCAATCTGCGTCAGCGAAGAATAGTGGCGATCCTCGAACTCGAACCCTTCATCAAGCGCGGTGACTGTGTAGGCTTTGCCATGCCAGTGCCGCACCAGACGTGAGCCGGGCTTGAGCGAAGGTCCATTGCCGATCTCGATATCGCCCGCTGCTTCCAATTGCTGGGCCAACCGATCAAGTTCGCGCCGCAGAGCCGGTGGCAGCCCGCCATGGGCTGTCTCTTGTAAGCGCCATGCGGTGGCGCGTTTCATCTGGCTTGGGGTCATGTCCTCCAAGAGAGGTTGTCCGCGATGCAGTCTCCGCCACTCAGCGCGCAGCCGAGCGGGCGGCATTACCTCCAACTCGCTCAATTGTTCCTCGATTTGCGCCATGATTATCGCTCGATGCGCCAGCA
>SBHJ01000318.1 GCA_006226465.1 Alphaproteobacteria bacterium
TCCGCGGATCGAGATGGTCTTGTCGCGCCCGGTCCAGCCGTCATTGTCTTCCAGGTCGGCAGTGCAACCGGGAACCAGCGCCTCCATCACTTCCCGATCGGTCAGCTTGGCCGCACCGATGGCAAACATGAAATCTTCTTCATCATCCATGTCGAGACGCTTGACCGCCTCACGTACAGCTTTCTTGCCGATCCGGGCAGGCACGCGCCCGGCAATCTCGTCAAACAGCTTGCGCCCGATCTCGGCCACTTCGGCGTGCTCTTTCAACCGCACTGCGCGGCGAATGGCGGCGCGCGCCTTGCCGGTGACGACAAAGTTGAGCCAAGACAGCTGCGGCTCCGCCTTCTTGCTGCGGATGATCTCCACCACATCGCCATTGGCTAGCGGCGTGCGCAGCGGTACGTGCCGTCCATTGACCTTGGCCCCGACCGTTTGTGTGCCCAGATCGGTGTGGACGGCAAAGGCGAAATCGACCGGGGTCGCGCCCTTGGGCAGCTGGAACAGCCCCCCCTTGGGAGTGAAGGCGAAAATGCGATCCTGGTAGATTGCCAGCCGCGTGTGTTCGAGCAATTCCTCTGAATCGTGGCTGGCATCGACGATTTCGATCAGGTCGCGCAGCCAGCCGACCTGCCCATCGGGCCGATCGCCCTGCTTGTAGGCCCAATGCGCCGCCAACCCGAACTCGTTGCGTTGGTGCATCTCGCGCGTACGCAGCTGCACCTCCACCCGCATCGAATTCTCATACATCAGCGAAGTGTGGAGCGAGCGATATCCGTTCGATTTCGGCGTGGAGATGAAGTCCTTGAACCGACCTGGCAGAAACTGCCAGGTCGTGTGCAACACGCCCATGGCGCGATAGCAATCGGCTTCGCTTTCGCAGATCACGCGGAAGGCCATGATATCGGTGACCTGTTCGAAGCTGACGTGGCGCTCGGCCATCTTCTTCCAGATCGAATAGGGATGCTTCTCGCGGCCTGAGACCTCGACCTTGAGCCCTGCCTGCGCCAGCGCCTGCTTGATCGCCAGCGCGATGGCATCGACCTGTCCGCCATCGCGATTGCGCAATTCCTCCAACCGCTTGGTGATGGTGTGGAAGGCCTCCGGCTCGAGCTGTTCGAAGGCGAGCAGCTGCATTTCGCGCATATATTCATACATGCCGACCCGCTCAGCCAGTGGGGCGAAGATATCCATCGTCTCGCGCGCGATCCGCTGGCGCTTGTCGGGCGATTTGATGAAATGCAGCGTGCGCATGTTGTGCAGCCGGTCGGCCAGCTTGACCAACAGCACGCGGATATCCTCGCTCATCGCCAGCAGGAACTTGCGCAGGTTTTCCGCTGCGCGATCGTTCTCCGCCATCTGTTCGATCTTGGAAAGCTTGGTTACACCATCGACCAGCCGTGCAATCTCAGGCCCGAAATTGGCTTCGATATCCTCGATCGTCGCGAGTGTATCCTCGACCGTATCGTGGAGCAGCGCGGTGATGATGGTCTGCTCGTCGAGCTGCAGGTCGGTCATCAGCCCCGCGACTTCGACCGGATGGCTGAAATAGGGATCGCCCGACGCGCGCTTCTGCGTGCCGTGTTTCTGCACCGTATAGACATAGGCGCGGTTGAGCGCCGCCTCATCGGCGTCGGGGTCGTATTCCAGGACCCGTTCTACAAGTTCATACTGACGCAGCATTACGCCGCAATGATGTGAGGAATCACCACATTATTGCAATGCAAAAATTTCCGGATCAGGATTTGCCCAGCACCAATTCGTCCACCCTGCCTTGCGTATAGGAGTGATAACGCCCTCGCACCTTGGCATAGAGAGACCTTGCGATGTTCTGCCCCCATGCACCCTGCTCCATCATTACCTCGTAAAGTGGCGCGACGAATTTGGTCCGGCCGACGCGGCCGAGGAACTCTTCCGCCAAAGGCACAATTGGTTGGTAGCGGTTGCCCAAGGCCTGCTTGAGCCACAGGAACTTGACCTCGCTATTCCCAGTCTTGGACAGGCCAAGCGCGCTATCAAGCTTGGCGAGATTGGCCGCAGATTGCCGCTCCGGCAAATTGCGCACGAAGCGCATCTGTTCGGCGGCGGTCCAGCCCTTCCATGCCAAAGCAGGGATCGCGCCCGAAGCCGCATAGTCCGACACAGCCTTGTCCACCTCTGCGAAGGCCGCCGGTTCGGGTTTGGCGACATTGGCGGGCAGCCCCGGCTTGTAGATCCATTCGCGCAGCATCAGTGCCTTGGCTTCTGCGTCACCCTTCGCAAGGTTCGCGCGCAAATCCTCATAGATCATGGCGGAAGTCGCCGGCTGGAACGCGTGCTTGTCAAACCATTGGCGCAGCCAGGCATCGAACCTCTCGCGCCCGACCTTGCGTTCCAGGGTGCGCAGGAAGAACGAGCCCTTGTCATAGACAATTCCGCTTTCCTGCTCCGTGTCGGCGCTTGGCTGGTGGAGCGCGGTTTCCTGTGACGAGGCGCCTTTGTCGGCCAGCACATCTTCAATTTCCTGAAAGCTCAGCGCCGCCTCCTGCTCGGCGCGCTTCTTGCCGTAGATCTCTTCGCTGATGCGGTTCTCGAAATAAGACGTGACGCCCTCGTTGATCCAGCCATCGCCCCACACCGCATTGGTAACAAGATTACCCGACCAGCTGTGCGCCAGCTCATGCGCGACCAATCCGGTCAGGCTGCGATCCCCGGCGATGAAGGTCGGCGTAAGGAAGGTCATGACCGGGTTTTCCATCCCGCCATAAGGGAAGGATGGCGGCA
>SBHJ01000072.1 GCA_006226465.1 Alphaproteobacteria bacterium
GTGCTCGAAGCGACGGTCCAGAGCGGTCGCCCGCTGCTGATCATCGCTGAGGACATCGAAGGCGAAGCGCTGGCCACGCTGGTGGTCAACAAGCTGCGCGGCGGTCTCAAGGTTGCTGCGGTCAAGGCCCCCGGCTTCGGCGATCGCCGCAAGGCAATGCTGCAGGACATTGCGATCCTGACCAAGGGCGAAATGATCAGCGAAGACCTCGGCATCAAGCTCGAAAACGTTACATTGGGCATGCTCGGTGAAGCCAAGAAGGTCACGATCGACAAGGACAACACCACGATCGTCGATGGTGCCGGTGATGCCGAAGACATCAAGGCGCGCGTTGGCGAAATCCGTACGCAGATCGATGCGACTTCGTCCGACTACGATCGCGAGAAGCTGCAGGAACGCCTGGCCAAGCTGGCCGGCGGTGTGGCGGTGATCAAGGTTGGCGGTGCCACCGAAGTCGAAGTGAAGGAACGCAAGGACCGCGTTGACGACGCCCTCCACGCCACCCGCGCCGCGGTTGAGGAAGGTATCGTCCCTGGTGGTGGTACTGCGCTGCTCTATGCCACCAAGGCCCTCGACGGCCTGACTGGCGTAAACGACGACCAGACCCGCGGTGTCGACATCATCCGTCGCGCTTTGCAGGCCCCCGTTCGCCAGATCGCCGAGAACGCCGGTTTTGACGGTGCGGTGGTTGCCGGTAAACTGATCGACGGCGGCAATGAAAAGCAGGGCTTCAACGCTTCAACCGATGTCTATGAAGACCTGACTGCTGCCGGCGTGATCGATCCGACCAAGGTTGTACGCACTGCGCTGCAGGATGCGGCCTCCGTCGCCGGCCTGCTCATCACCACCGAGGCTGCAGTGGCAGAATTGCCCGAAGACAAGTCGGCTCCGGCAATGCCCGACATGGGCGGCATGGGCGGTATGGGCTTCTAAGCGCCCAAAACACCCACTGGGAACACGAAAGCCCGGCGAGACATTGGTCCCGCCGGGCTTTTTTGCAGTTCTGGCCTGTTTGGCGCTATCTCTCCCGTTCAGGAGAATCGGAATGAAGCTTCCCCACAACGCCCATGTCGCGGTCATCGACGGCGAAACCTGCACGCTCTATCGGAACATTGGCAAGCTGTTCGAGCCTAAGCTCGCCGAGGAGGAGCGACCGCAGCTTGATCCAACCAACTTCAGCGCCGGGGTGCGCGATGGAGACCAGATTGGCAGGCTGCTCGGCCGCACAGACTTGAAGGAACTGGCGCATGGCGCTGCTGCAGCCGAGTGGCTCAATGCTAAGGCCGTTGCAGGATTGCTGGACGAGTTGCTGATCGTTGCCGACCCTAAGACACTCGGCGAAATGCGGCTTCACTATCACGGTGAGCTAAACAAACGCATCATTGGCGAAATTGCCAAAACCCTGACTGGCATGACGGTGAAACGGATCGAGACAATTATCGCTAAGGCATAGTCGGAATCCGCTCCAGGCCATCATTTTTAGTTCTCATCGCGCGCAGGCAACGCTTCGTCGCGGCTTACCAAGATCTTGCTTGGCGACTGGAATCCCGCTCCGTTAATTCGATCACAACTATAATTGCGATAGGGTTCCTGGATGCGCAATTGGATGACAGCTAAACTGTTTGCGGTTTTTGCTCTTGCCTTGAGCAACGTTGCGGCGGCGCACGCGCAAACAAGTGAATTCAATGCCGCCTTCGATCGCGCGCTCGGAACCGAAGCCAGATCGCCGCAAAGTTTCGAGGCGGTTTATGATGGCTCGTTCGAGCGTCGCGTGGCCATGCTTGCCGATGGCAACCGGGGGCGAATAGGGGTCGCAGCGATCGACCTGAGCTCCGGTCAGGAAATCGCAGTCCTAGGTAACCAGCGATTCCCCATGGCGTCGACCAGCAAGATTGCCGTGGCTGCGACCTTCCTAGAGCTCGTTGATCAAGGGAAGTATTCGCTCACGAGCGAATTTCCGCTGTTGATCCCGGTCAGCTCCGCCAAGTTTTCTTCATCTGCCGCGCCGGTGCGCAAGGGCGAATATATGCAGGCAATCGACCTGATCGAGCTGATGATCACGCGCTCGAGCAATCCGGCAACCGATGCGCTGCTGGCGGCGGTTGGTGGACCGGCCAAGGTCAATGCCTGGGTCAAGCGTCAGGGAATCAAGGAATTCAGCATCGATCGCGACATCGCCACGCTGGTACGCGACGATGGGGAATACGATCCGGCCTCGTACATCGACAAGCGCGATACCGCCACTCCGCGGGCGATGGTGGAGCTGCTGCAAGGTCTTTATCAGGGCAAGTTCCTGAGCAAGGCCAGCCGCACCGTTCTGCTCGATTCGATGAGCCGCACTCGCACCGGCAAGCGCCGCATTCCGGCGCTGATGCCAACCGAGGCGCTGGTCCGCCACAAGACCGGATCACTCAACAATACTTCTAGCGACATCGGCATCATCGAGACGCCAGATGGTCGCGCTATTGCGCTGGCGATTTACGTGACCGGCCAGGGATCACGTGGCGCGCGCGAAGAACGGATCGCCGCGATTGCCCGCGCCTTGTACGACGGCTTTGAATCGAAGGCTCGTAACCGCCAGAACTGGACCTCGGCCGATCAACAGAACGGCGGCTGAAGCCTCCAATCAATTGCAGGCATAAGAAAAGGGCGGCGCCTTTCGGCACCGCCCTTCCTAACTTCAGATGAAGCTCCGAGATTACTCGGCAGCAGCTTCCTCAGCCGGAGCAGCT
>SBHJ01000054.1 GCA_006226465.1 Alphaproteobacteria bacterium
CCCTTGGGCGGGGCGGCCGGCCCGCTTGTGCGCAGCGTGGGATAGGCATCGGCGGTGCCGTGGCAATCCTTGCACCCGATCTCGATCGCATTGGCGACCTCGCCATAGATCAGGCCGTTACCGTGGCTGTCCTGCGCGTAGTGGCAATCGGCGCATTGCATGCCCTTTTCGGCATGAATGCTCATCATGTGGACCGCCTTACCCGGATTGGTGCCAGGCTGGACGAACTTGCCCTCACCCTCTTTCCGCCATTTCTCGGGATCGTCATTGGCCACCACATTGCCATCGGCATCGAGCAGGTTGCCCTCGCGATCGCGCTTGAAGATTGCGCGGAAGTTCCAGCCATGGCCGTGATAGTCGGCGAATTGCGTGTCGTTCAGTTCCGGGTTGAGGTCATAGACATTGCGCAGGAAATCGAGATCGGCCCATTTGCCGCGCGGACTCGCCCCTTCGGGATTTCGCTTGAGCACCTCGTAAGTCTCGGCGGCGGTGGGATATTTCTGCTTTTCCGGCCACATCTTCGGCGCGTCGGATTCGTAGTCCCACATGGTGTAACCAAGGTAGGTGTTCAGAAAGATGTTGGGCTGGTGCATATGGCAATTCATGCACTGCGCGGTGGGGATTGCGCGGGTGAAGGTGTGCCGCAGCGGGTGACCCTTTTCCTTCTCAGGATGGTCGGAACCATGCCCGTCATCGTGCCCTTCGCCATGATCGCCGGGTTCTTTTACCGCGCCGTGGCCCGATCCATGATCCTCCCCATGCCCATCGGTGCGCCCGGTCTCGTAAAGCGCGGCAATCGTCGGATCGATGGTCACGCTTTGCCCGTCGCGCCCATACTTCGCGTAGATCAGCGAATGGCGCGGTTCGCGGTCATTGGCATAGATCACATGGCACGATGAGCAGCCCGAATGGCGATAATCGCCCGGCTGGTCATTGGTGCCCATGAACCAAGTGAAGGGATCGTTGAGCCGGGTCTTGTGGATATTGAGCACCGGGATCGCGACCCGCAGGCCGGTGGCCGGACCTCGGCTCGACTGCTTGAGATCGGGCCTCCCCGGCTCCTCCAGCCGCTGGATGCTGCCGGTCGGGTTCGGCAGGCCGATTTCGGGGAACTGCGTTGCGATATTGCGCCCGCCGCGTTCGAACACGCGGAACACATCGGCAGGCGGGATCACTTGCCAGCGCGGCAGCGGATACAGATTGGCGAGCGCACCGCGCGCCTGTTCGGCCTCGGTCACCGTGCCCGGCGTGCCGCCCGTGCCGGGGCTTTCGATCTTTGCCGGTTCGCCATCATGGGTATAGGCCTCGCCCAGGACGTAATTCTTGAAGGGCAGGATCCCGTTGTTATAGGCCGCGCCGCCCCACAGCATCGCACCCGTGGCCATCAGCGATCGCTCGGCCGCTTCGATCACCGGCAAGTGGCAGGCACCGCAGGCCAGCCGCGCCACGCGATTGTCAGACGGGTTCACGAAACGGATGAATTCGGGCGCTTCCTTGTTGAGCAGGGCATAGCTTTGCTTCGGATTGGCGCTGCTCGGATAATGCCAGCTTTCGGGGTAGCGCGGAAGGACATGCGCCCGCTCGCGCGCCGCGACATAGAGCGGATCGTCATGCGCCAGCGAGGAATCGCCGATCACCGTCACATCGCCGCCGTGGCAATCGACGCAGCCGAGGTTGACGGCGGGCGTTTCGTGCATGGTCGGCTGGTCAGTGCGAATGTGGCAGCTGAAACAGCCTTCGGATTTGGCCATCATCGCCTCGACCGTCTGGCGCGCGGGCGCAGGAGGCGCGGTGACGCGGCTGTAATCGCGCTCGACCGGCTTCTCGCCTTCGGATGCACGCCCCGAACCCACCGATATGGCAAGGCCCAGCGCCAGCATGGCGATCAAGGGCAGGAGGCGGCGCAGCGACAGCATCAGTAGCTCACTATCGCATTGGCCAGCACCGAATAGAAGGTGCGGTCATGCCCAAGACTGTCGAACAGGTCGCGGAAACCCTCGCCCGAAACCAGCGCCGCGCCCGACAGGCGAAACACGATGTTCTGCGTCGACTTGGGTCGCCAGATCGCAGCCACCGATAAATCATGGCCGATATCGCGCGGGATCGATCCTTCGACCCGCAATGCCTGTAGCGTCGAAGTATCCTCGAACCACAAATGGTTGGCATTGGCCGAAACGCGCAGTTCCGGGGACAGGTCGAAATCCGCACCTACGCCCAGCAAGATGGTGCCGGGATTATTGAAGTTTGACTGCCCCTGTTCTTTCGAGCTGCGCAGTGAGTTCAAGATACCATTGCGGCCATTGACTGAAACCGCACGCCCGCCGCCCGCGAACGGCAGGGTCTGGCGGATCCAGTAACTGGTATCGGCCCCGGCGAAGATCGGGTTTTCGAAGATCGCGTCGAACCCAGTTTCCTTGTTGTCATAGGGGTCGCTATCCCCGCTGGCATAGAGCGCTGACAAGCGGAAGCGCATCCAGTCCTTGTCATAACTCAGCTCGACCGCAGCAAACTGCGCATTGATGTCGGCCGGTTGGTCGGTGAAGAAGCTGTTGCGATCCTCACCCAACGCCCAATAGGCGCTGGCGGTCAGGTTGATCCGCCCGATCCGCCCATCAGCATTGTAGCCAAGGTAGACCACATCGTAATCGCGTCCGCGCAGGGTACCAAGCAGCGCCGGGCGCACCGGGAAGCCGTTGTCGTCGATCTCGACATCGTTCCCCTCGCGGTT
>SBHJ01000043.1 GCA_006226465.1 Alphaproteobacteria bacterium
CCGATGGTAGTGCCGCAGTGGCCATGATCGAGGATTTGGCTGCACGGCTTGGAGACTGGCGTGTGCTGGTCAATTGCGCTTCGGTGTTCGAACCCGACTATGTAACCGCTCTTGACCCTGACACGAACAGGCAGGCGATGCAGGTCAATGCCGTCACACCCACGCGCATGGCACAAGCCTTTCTCGCCCATGCACGGAGCAATTCCGGGCGCTGCGTAATCAACGTCACGGACCAGAAGCTGGCAAACCCCAACCCCGACTTCTTCAGCTACACGATGAGCAAGCACGCGCTCGATTCCACCATTGCCATGTTGGCGATGGGTGCCGCGAGCGAGCAGGATCGGGTATATGGCCTCGCGCCTGGTGCAATCCTTGCCAGCCATGACCAGCGCGAGGAAGAAACCGAGATTTCCCACCGGCTCAATCCGCTCAACCGCAAGACCGGCGCAGATGAGGTGGCCCAGGCGGCGCTGTTCCTGGCGCAAGGCCATTTGCGCAGCGGCGAGACCCTGTTCATCGACAGCGGGCAGCATTTGCTGCGCCAGCCGCGCGACGTGATCTACCTGGCGCGCGAAAAGCAGACGCGCGCATGAAGAAGCACGCGTTCTCGACCCGCCTGTGGCACTGGATCAACGCGCTGAGCGTGATCGTGCTGTTCATGAGCGGGCTCAATATCTCCAACGCCCACCGGTACCTCTATTGGGGTGAATTTGGCTTCGACCCGGCCGATGCCTGGACCGCGGTGATCCGCTTTCCCGGATGGGCGACGATCCCGGGGCATTACAATCTGGCCATGGCGCGCGATTGGCACATTCTGATGGCCTGGCCTTTTGCAGTCGGCCTGATTGTCATGTGGCTCGCGATGTTGGCAAACCGCCATTACCGCGACCTGCTGACGCGGCGTGAGGAATGGAAGCCCGCAGCAATCTGGCACGACGTTATCCAGCATTTGAAGCTCAATTTCGAGCATGCGGGCGGCAAGTACAATTTCTTGCAGAAGCTTGCCTATGGCTCGGTACTGCTGCTGCTCTTGCCGATGATGCTGGCGACGGGGCTGGCGATCAGCCCCGGCTTTGAGCCCGCCGCCCCGTGGTTGGTCGATCTGTTCGGCGGCAGGCAGAGCGCGCGGTCCCTGCACTTTCTTGCCGCCTGGGGCTTGTTCGGATTCTTCGTGATCCATATCGTGCTGGTCTTGCTGACCAACCCGATCAAGCAGATCCGCGAAATGATCACGGGAGGTCGCCATGAAGCGTAGGAACGTGCTTGCCGGGATGGCCGCCCTGTTCGCAGGTGCCTGTTCGAAAGTTTCCGATAGCGAAACGGGGAAAACCTTGTTTGATGCCGCTGAAGGCTGGCACCGCAAGCTCCACCGTGCCTTGGCCGGCAAACAGGGCCTGGCCAAGGAATACACCCGAGCGGACCTCTCCCCGACGTTCCGCGGCAATGGATCGCAAACCGTCGATACCGATTTCTATCGTGCCCAGCTGGAGAACGGCTTTGCCGACTGGCGATTGGAGGTTCGCGGTCTGGTAGAGACTCCGCTTTCGCTCAGCATGGACAATATCCGCAGCCTGCCACAACGCAACCAGATTACCCGGCACGATTGCGTCGAAGGCTGGAGCGCGATCGGCGAATGGACCGGCGTGCAACTCTCTGTCCTGCTCGATGCGGCAAAGGTCATGGAGGAGACGAAGTTCATCGTCTTCCGCTGCGCCGACAAATATGCTGGTAGCGATTATTACGAGAGCGTCGACATGGTGGAGGCCTATCACCCCCAGACCATTGTCGCGCACATGCTCAATGGCGAAGCCTTGCCGGAAAAGAACGGCGCCCCGCTTAGAATGCGGATCGAGCGGCAACTGGGCTACAAGCATGCCAAGTATCTCACCGCGATCGAAGCGGTCGCCTCGCTCGACCAGGTTGGTGGCGGCAAGGGCGGCTATTGGGAGGATCGCATCGGCTACCAGTGGTACGCAGGAATTTGATGGCGTTTTGCCGCCTCAAATCCCTGCTTCATTGACAGAACTTCCGCATCGCCGCACTCTGTCCCTTTGAGCGATCTCAGGGGGACGCAACCGCATGTGGCTGCTGGATAAATTTCTTTCAAAGGCGATTACGCAAGGTCAGCTGATCGTCACCGATCACGACGGCAAACAATATACCTATGGCAACGATGCGGGCGATTACCCCCCCGAAGTAGGCGGCAGGCCGGGCCCGGTCCGGATCAGGCTGACCAGCAAGAAGGCTGCCGCGCACATCGCACGTTACCCGCAACTGGGCGCGGGCGAAGCCTTCATGTGGGGCTGGCTGGTGGTCGAGGAACCGCATGACATCCGCGACATGATCCTGTTGGTCACGATGAACGCCCGGAAGCTCGGCGATGCCTCGCTCAAGCCAAAGGGTCCGCTGCGCAAACTGGCGCAAAAGGCGATCGCGGCGGTGGACGGGATCAATCTGCGCGCCAGTGCGCGCAAGAATGCTGAGCACACCTACAACCTTACCCGCCAGCTCTACGAGCGTTTCCTCGACGAGGATCGCCAATACACCATGGCATATTACCGCGAGGATCCGGCTTCGACCTCGCTCGAAAAGGCGCAGATGGACAAGAAGGCGCATCTCGCCGCCAAGCTCCACCTCAAGCCGGGGATGAAGGTACTCGACATCGGCTGTGGCTGGGGCGGCTTCGCGCTCTACCTGCACAAGATGTACGATGTGGAAGTGCTGGG
>SBHJ01000027.1 GCA_006226465.1 Alphaproteobacteria bacterium
GACCTTGCCCTGCAAACCGGTCGGCGCGATCTGGCGGTCAATCTTGCCGATGCCGCGCAAGCTCATGGACACAGCGGCTTCACCAATATCGGCTATCCCACGCTACAAGTCCCTCCGGGCGTCGATTGGACCATGGTCCACGCAATCTCCCGGCAAGAGAGCCAGTTCGCTCAAAACGCCGTGAGCCATGCAGGTGCCCGCGGCCTGATGCAATTGATGCCGGGTACAGCACGCGAGCAGGCCGGCAAGCAAGGCATGCAATATCTTTCCGCCGATCTGATCGACAGTCCTAGCTACAATATGCAGCTGGGCGACGGCTATTTCGCGCGCATGCTATCTTACTATGGCGGCGCTTACCCGCTGGCGATCGCAGCCTACAATGCCGGGCCCGGCAATGTGAACAAGTGGCTGCGTGCCAATGGCGATCCGCGCACCGGCGGGATCGATTGGATCACCTGGATCGAGCGAATCCCGATCTACGAGACCAAGAATTACGTTCAGCGCGTGATCGAGAACGCAGCAGTTTACGAACAGCTCTATCCCAACCGCAATCCCTACGGCCGGGCACGCACTGTTGCGTCCTTCCTGCGCTGAGTCGGATTGAGCGTGAAACCACAAGGCGATCCGATAACACCGAAAGGCATGATGGCACTGCGCGAGCGCTACGACCATTTGTTGAGCAAGGAACGGCCCGAAATCGTCGAGATCGTCAGTTGGGCCGCCGGCAATGGCGACCGCAGCGAGAATGGCGATTACATCTATGGACGCAAGCGCATGCGTGAGATTGACCGCGAACTGGCGCATCTCTCGCGACGGATGAAAGCCTTGCGGATTGTCGATCCGGCTCAGCAGCCTGACCGGTCGCGGGTCTTTTTCGGAGCACAGGTCACGATTGCCGACGAGGATGACGACGAGCGCGTGCTCACCATCGTTGGCGATGATGAGCAAGATGCGAGCGCCGGAAGGATTGGGTGGAATTCGCCCATGGCACGCGCCCTGCGCGGCGCATCGATTGGGGATTTGCGTACCGTGCGGCTTCCTTCTGGGTCAAAGGAATGGGAAATTGTCGCGATCCGCTATGACTAATCGTCTTGCCTTGTCCCTGTTCGCGGCTCTCTCCGCAACGTTCGCCGCACCAATCCTTGCCAAAGACAGCTTGGGCGTGTTCTCGAGTTGGGCCGCATTCCGCGACCCAAATGTCCCACGCTGCTATGCCATCGCCAAGCCGGAGCCGAGCAAACTTGCCCGCGATTATGAACCCTTCGCCACGATTGGGACATGGTCCAAGCGACAGATTCGCGGACAGGTCCATATCCGCCTCTCGCGCGAAATTGCGGGGCGGAGCGCGATTACGCTGATCATCAACGCAAAAAGGTTCTCACTCACCGGCGGCGGGGGCGATGCCTGGGCCAGGGACAAGGCGATGGATGCCGCAATTGTTGCTGCCATGCGATCCGGCTCGCGGATGACTGTGAACGCGGTGGACAAGGGCGGCAGGCGATTCTCTGACACCTACAACTTGTCTGGAGCAGCTACGGCGATGGATGCCGCGACGGTGGGCTGCGCGCGGAGCTAGCCAAAGCGCATTGGCGCGCTTATATGCGCGCCTCCCATGGCCGATACCGACCTCATGCCGATCCCCGGACAGGTGGATCCCGTTCCCGTCGCGCGTGACATCACGCCGCGCGCGGATGGCCGTGTTGATCTGATCGGATTGACCAAGCCACGAATTCGCGAATTGTTCGAGGAAGCCGGGCTTGACGCCAAGCAGACCAAGCTGCGCGCCAAGCAGGTGTTCCACTGGCTCTACCATCGCGGTGTGACCGATTTCGAAGCGATGACCGATATCGCCAAGACCATGCGCCCCTGGCTCACCGAGCGCTTTGTGGTCGGTCGCCCTGAAGTGGTCGAGGCTCAACACTCGATCGACGGGACCCGCAAATGGCTGCTACGCACTGCGGATGGCCACGAATTCGAGATGGTGTTCATCCCGGACGCTGATCGCGGAACCTTGTGCGTCTCATCGCAGGTCGGCTGCACGCTCAATTGCCGTTTTTGCCACACTGGCACAATGAAGCTGGTGCGCAATCTGACCCCGGGCGAAATCGTCGGCCAGGTCATGCTGGCACGCGATGCACTGGGCGAATGGCCCAAGGGCAATATGAATTTTCAGTTTGGGGCAGACCTCGACGAGGAAGAGGACAGCGCGCACTACACTTCAGACGGGCGGCTGCTGACCAACATCGTGATGATGGGCATGGGCGAACCGCTCTATAACTTCGACAACGTCAAGGGTGCTCTCCAACTGGTGATGGATGGTGACGGGTTGGCGCTGTCAAAACGCCGGATCACGCTTTCGACTAGCGGCGTAGTACCGATGATGGAAAGATGCGGCGAGGAAATCGGCGTGAACCTCGCGGTTTCGCTCCACGCAGTGACCAAGGAGGTCCGCGACGAAATCGTCCCGATTAACAAGAAGTACGGGATTGAGGATTTGTTGCAAGCCTGCGCCGATTATCCGGGCGCGTCCAATGCGCGGCGTATCACTTTCGAATATGTCATGCTCAAGGACAAGAATGACAGCGACGAGGATGCGCGCGAGCTTGTCCGCCTGCTGCGCCAATTCAAGCTTCCCGCCAAGGTGAACCTCATCCCGTTCAACCCCTGGCCCGGCGCGCCCTATGAATGTTCGACGCCAGAGCGGGTCAAGGCCTT
>SBHJ01000323.1 GCA_006226465.1 Alphaproteobacteria bacterium
CTGGTCGAAGACGAGGTGACCATTGCTGTCCAGCATATGGGCAAGCTGCGCGATACCTTGTCAGCACCCAAGGGATCGTCGAAGGAAGATCTGGAGGCTCTTGCGCTTGCAAGCGAGAAGGTCCAGCGTTCGATCGATGGAGCTCAAATCCGCAAGGTGATCGTGGTGCCGGACCGGCTGGTGAATATCGTTACCTGATGCGCACTCCGCTCGCCTTGGCTGCGCTGCTGGCGCTTTCCGCTTGCGGACTCAAGCCGATGTACGCAGGCGGTTCCAATTCTGCGGTGGCACAGGGGCTGGCCGGGGTGGAGGTCGCTCCAATTCCCGGGCGCGATGGCTGGCTGGTGCGCAATGCGCTTTACGACCGGCTGTCGGTTGCCGGAACGGCGGTACCGCAATATCGGCTCGACGTCCGGCTCGACGATTCGCTCGAGGGTCTGGGTGTGCTCAATGATGATACGATCAGCCGCGAACGGCGCATCCTGCGGTCGCGCTACCAGCTGGTCGATCTGGCGAGCGGCGAAATCCTGCTCGATGCCACTGCCGGGTCCGATGCCGGTGTCGATGTGGTTTCCAGTGAATACGCCACGATCGCAGCCGAACAGACCGCGCTCGAGCTGCTGGCCAAGGATGTCGCCGACCGCATGGTGCGACGGGTTGCCATCACCTTGCGCCAACGCGAGGCAGGGCAGGCGGAGCAGTGAAGGCCACCCAACGCGATTTTGCCCAGACAGCACAACGCGCTGCCGCCCAATGCACGATCTTCTACTTTTGCGGACCTGACGAGGCAGGCGCCTCGGCTGCTGCTCAACGGGTCGTCGAGCTGCTTTCCGAGGCGGGCGAACGGGTTGAAATATCCGGCGCGGATTTGCGCAGCGATCCTGCCAAGCTGGGCGATGAGGCCCGCTCGTCCTCCCTGTTCGGCGACAAGCGGCACATTGTCGTGCGCGCAAGCGGCGATGAAGCCCACGATGCGCTGAAGGCGTTGATCGAGACCGGCGAGGCCGGCGCTGGCGAAGCGGCGCCAGTGCTGGTGGTGGCGACATCGGCCACCGATAAATCGCGCACCGCCAAGCTGCTCGAGAAGCGCAAGGATGCGTTGGTGGCGATGTTTTATCCACCCGATCTTTCCTCGGTTGCCATGTCCGTGCGGGGCATGGCCGACGTTGCGGGGTTGCGGTTGACCGGGGACATTGCCGAACGCATCGCGCGCTCAGCCGGGCTCGATGTACGATTGGCGCAATCCGAAGTGACCAAGCTTGCACTCTATTGTGATGCTTCGCCACAAGCGCCCAAGCAGGTGAGCGTGACCGATCTGGAGGCAATCGGTGCAGCGACTGAGGATGATGGATTTGCACCGCTGGTCAATGCCGTGCTTTCGGGTGAACTGGGCAAGCTCGATCGTGAACTCAGGCGCATGCGCGATCAGGGAATGAATCCTGTCGGTCTGTTGCTGGCGATAGAGCGCCGCGCAGCACAGCTGGCGCAGATTTCCGCGAGACTTGGACCCCGCGGATCCTTCGATGACCTGGGGCGAGGCGAAAAGGCGCAGCTGGGTATCTTCTTTCGCGAAGAGCGTGACATGCGCACCCAGCTCAAAGCCTGGCACCGCCGCAAGCTGGAAAGATTGGGGCCGCGGCTGATCGACATGCACCGATCGCTTTTGACCAATAGCCAGGCCGCTGAAACCTTGTTGTCTCAGGGGCTTGTCGATATTGCGCGGTTCGCTTCGCGTCGCTGACGCGCGTCTTCATTAACAGCTTTTAACCTGCGAAAACTCAACAATAGGGGAAAATACGCATAGCCTGTCCCGGTTAGTCGGATCGCATTGCGCCATGAATAAGCCTGTTGGGGAACTCGGCAACCGCCTGAAGGTGATCGAACCGCCGATCACGGCGCCGCCCTCGCTCGAAAAGCGTCGACTGCGGGCCTATTTGGCCTTGCTGTGTGGTGACCTGATCCTGCTCCATGTCGGTTTCGTGCTGGCGGGCCTTGCCTATGAAGGCGTCTGGCTGGAGTGGCGCGCGCTATTGCAGGCGCAATTGCTGTTGCCGATATTCTATACAATCGCGCTCTACAACGGCACCTATTCGGCGGCGGTGCTGGTCGATGTACGGCTGGCAGTGCGCAAGGTTGCGGTCTCATTGCTCATCTCGGCAGCGCTGCTCAATTTCGTGGCCTTCTACACCAAGTCCAATGCGACCTTCTCGCGCGGCAGCTTTACGCTGGGCCTTATCATCAGCTTCGCCCTGCTGGCGGCGTTTCGACAATCAGTGGTCTGGATGGTCGCAAGGATGTGGCGCGCGCGGGTTCGCAATATCCTGGTGATCCATGATGGAGGACCGCCGCTGCACTTAGACTCCGCCGATCAGGTCGATGCGGAGGCGGCGGGGCTAGCTCCGGTACGCGACGATCCATTCATGCTCGACCGGTTGGGCATGCTGCTCCACAACCAGGACAAGGTTGTTGTCAGTTGCCCACCGGAGCGCCGTGAAGACTGGGCATTCCTGCTCAAGTCCTCCGGGATCCGGGGCGAACTGGTGAGCGACAGCGTGCATAACCTGGGTGCGATCGGCGTGATCCAGTATGAAGGACAGAACCGTACTTCGCTGATCGTTTCGGCCGGCCCGCTCGGCCTGCGTAGCCGTGCGGCCAAGCGATGCTTCGATCTGGCCATTGCAGCAACCGGGCTGGTGGTATTCTCGCC
>SBHJ01000225.1 GCA_006226465.1 Alphaproteobacteria bacterium
CCGGGAGTCGGTCGGACGTTTGCGTTCGCTCACCGGGTCAGGTCCGGAAGGAAGCAGCCCAGGTGGATTGCGGCGGGTCGGCCGGCTCCTTTTCCCTCGTTTCCGGAACCAGACCGCATGACATTGCGATGCCAAGCGCGTAGCAAGTAGCCATGGGTGATTCACCGGAGCACATGGATACCCCGCCCTGGGAACAGGAGCAGGAGGATGCGAAGGCGAGCGCGGCTGAACTGGAGGCTGCCGGCCAATCGGCCATGTTCGGCGAGCCCGAACCGGCCAAGCCTGTTGAGCGCGATCCGGCCGTCATGCCAGAGCCGGCCTCAACTCCTGCACCGGTGGTAAGTGCGAATGCGCAACCCTATCGCGTGCTCGCACGCAAATACCGCCCGCAGACCTTTGCCGAATTGATCGGGCAGGACGCGATGGTCCGCACGCTCGCGAACGCGATTGAGCGGGACCGGCTGGCGCATGCCTTCCTGATGACCGGGGTGCGCGGGGTGGGCAAGACCAGCACCGCCCGGCTCATCGCTAAGGCGCTCAATTGCACTGGTCCTGATGGGCAGGGCGGGCCTACGATCGATCCCTGCGGCCAATGCGAACCATGCCGCGCGATCGCCGAAGGCCGCCATATCGATGTGATCGAAATGGATGCGGCTTCGCATACCGGTGTTGATGATGTGCGCGAGATTATCGAGGCAGTGCGTTATGCCGCCGTATCGGCGCGCTATAAGATATACATCATCGACGAAGTTCACATGCTCTCGCGCAATGCTTTCAACGCCTTGCTCAAGACGCTCGAAGAACCGCCAGCGCATGTGAAATTCCTGTTCGCCACCACCGAGGTCGAGAAATTGCCGGTAACCGTGCTCAGCCGCTGCCAGCGCTTTGACCTGAGACGTATTCCCGCTGATTTGCTGCAGCAACATTATGGCGCGATATGCACCAAGGAAGGTGTCGAGGCCGACGAGGAGGCGCTGCATATCATCGCCAACGCTGCCGAGGGCTCGGCGCGCGACGGGCTTTCGATCCTGGACCAGGCGATCGCCCATGCCGATCTCGATCATGATGGCAAAGTCACTGCGGTGCGGGTGCGCGATATGCTCGGGCTTGCAGACAAGGGCGCTCAGCGACGCTTGTTGCAGGTCCTGCTCGAAGGCGATGCCAAGGCATTGCTCTCGGCGGTGAATGATCAATATGCGCTGGGCGTGGAACCGCTGGCGCTGATGCGCTCTCTGATGGATCTGACCCATCGCATCACCGTGGCCCAGGTTTCGGGTGCGGAAGCCGATGCACCAACAGCGGAAGAACGCGCGGCGCTGGGCGAGTTTGCGCAGCGGCTCTCGGCTGGCCAATTGCACCGGCTGTGGCAGCTGCTGCTCAAGGGGCATGAAGAGGTGCGACAGGCCCCCGATCCGCTGGTCTCGGCGCAAATGGCATTGCTGCGCGTGATGCATGCGGTCGATCTGCCCGATCCCGGCAAACTTTCGAAGCAGATCGAGGAATTGGCCGCGCGAGGACCAGTCGCTGCGACAGCCGGTCCGTCCGGTGATGCGTCGGCTCCCTCGGCCGCGCTCGATTGGGCGCAACTGGTGCAGAAGATCAATGATTCGGGGCAATTGCGCGTCGCCCAGATGATGCACGATTGGATCCGTGTGGTAGAACTGGTTTCGGGCAAGCTCCGCTACGCCTTGACCGATGGCCTGGCCGACGATCCGGGCCCGGAATTGCGCGATGCCTTGTTCAAGCTGACAGGAGAACGCTGGCAGGTAGAACGCGTAGCCGAGGAGGGTGCGCCTACCTTGCGCGAAATTGCACAGGCCGAATCCGCTGCGGCTGACGCCAGACTGCGCGATCATCCCATGGTCAAGGCGGCTTTCGAGGCGTTCCCCGACGCTGAATTGCTCGACCCAAAGGAAAGTGTCGCCCGGGCGGGCGGACGAAACTGGAACAGGTAATACAATGAAATCGATGGAAGAAATGATCCAGGCTGCACAGAAGGCTGCCGAGACAATTCAGTCGCAGATGAACGACATGCAGGTAAAGCTCGACGCTATCGAGGTCGAAGGTGTGTCGGGCGGCGGACTGGTCAAGGTTCGCGCCACCGCCAAGGGGCGCATCATCCGGGTCGAAATCGATGAGAGCCTGATGGCTCCGCAAGAAAAGCAGATGGTCGAGGATCTGGTGACCGCTGCGTTCAACGATGCGCGCGACAAGGCCGATCGCGTTTCGAACGAGGAAATGCAGAAAGTCCAGGGCAGCATGGGCTTGCCGCCAGGTTTCAAGCTTCCGGGTATGTGAACTGACGAATCCGTGCTAGTGGCGCTTTGAAACGGATGTGAGGAGGCGCAGCCATGGCAACCCTGATGAATGACAATGCGAGCGGGTCGGGCGCAGACGTCCGGGCAATGGTCAGTGATGAGGAATGGCAGGTTCGCATCGACCTGGCCGCCGCCTATCGCCTGGTGGCGCTTTACGGCTGGGACGATTTGATCTTCACCCATCTTTCCGTTCGCGTTCCGGGACCAGAGCATCATTTCCTGATCAATCCCTATGATATGATGTTCGAGGAAATTACCGCTTCCTCGCTGGTCAAGATCGACGTCGAGGGACAGCCGGTCATTCCCAGCTCGCACCCGGTCAATCCGGCGGGTTTCACGATCCATTCGGCACTGCATATGAATTGCGAAGAGGCGCATGCCGT
>SBHJ01000234.1 GCA_006226465.1 Alphaproteobacteria bacterium
GTCAGCTCCTTGTCGTAATGACGCAGCAATGCCCAATCGAGGTGCGCCCAACCAACCTGGAGCTGCGCCTTGAGATCGGCCAAGGTGAACTTGGTGTTCTGGAATTCGAACACTGTCTGGCCGAATGCCTTGCGGTCTTTGGTGAAATTGACCGCCTCATCGAAGGCTCGCTGTGCTCCAGCTTGAGCCGCAACGGCAATTCCGAGCCGTTCCTGCGGCAGTTCTTCCATTAAATGGATGAACCCGCGCCCCTCTCCGCCGAGCAGGTTCGATTTCGGCACGCGAACATTCTCGAAGAACAGCTCTGACGTGTCGGCCGAATGCTGGCCGATCTTGTCGAGATTGCGTCCCTTGACGAAGCCCGGCATGCCGTCTTCGACCAGGATCAGGCTGGTGCCCTTGGCTCCCATCGTGGGATCCGTCTTGGCGACCACAATCACCACGTCGGCGTTCTGGCCGTTGGTGATATAGGTCTTCGATCCGTTGACGATGAAATCGTCCCCATCGCTGCGAGCGGTGGTGCGCACGCCTTGCAGGTCGCTCCCCGCGCCTGGCTCGGTCATGGCGATGGCGGTAATGACATCGCCCGTGACCATGCCTGGAAGGTACTTCTGCCGCTGCTCTTCGGTTCCAAGCCGCTCGATATAGTTGGCGGTGATATCGTTCTGCAGTGTAAACCCGGCAGAAGACCCGATGTAGGTCATCTCCTCACCCACGATCGCACAATAGCCGAAATCGAGACCCAAGCCGCCGTTCTCTTCCTTGACGGTCGGGCACAGAAGCCCGGCCTCGCCCACAGCCTTCCAGGTTTCGCGGGGCACGATACCATTCCGCTCATGCTCATCGAGGAAGGGTTCCAGATGCTGGGCGAAGACCTTGCGTACCGTATCGCGGAACATTGCGTGATCTTCATCGTAGGCAAAGCGCCTGCTGGTATCGAGCATTGGTATCCCCCCATTCCCTCGTCTGTTGCACCGCTGAACAGAGCATGTTCCAGCTGTCACGTGAAGGACCAATTTCTTCCTTCGGTGTCGATTGAACCATCCCACATCGGGACGCAGCGCGTGCCCGGTTTGCAGCACGGCCCAACCGAGTTAATATAAGGGCCGCAAGGGTCGCGCCTTGTGGGGAAGTCACGATGGAAGATTTTGACGCTGGCGCGCTGGTCGGTTGGAGGGCCAACGATCTGGGCAAGCGCATTGTCCTGAACCTGCAGACCATGCATCGTGGAGAGCAGGACGACCGCGAATTACGGGAACGGGCAATCCTGATCGATCGCAACCAGGCTGTATTGCTGGCGAACTTTCTCTACGAGATGACCGGACAATCCAAACCCCACCGTCGCACCCTGCTGCAATCCTTGTTCGGAAATTGAACTGCTTGGCAAGGTTACACCGCTCAATCCGCATTGCGGCGTGAGACAAACTCCAACCGATCGATCGAGACTGCGTTATCCAAAGTTCCCTGTCCGGAAGCTCGAATTTTCAGAAATGGCCTGAACAGAGCATTGGTGTCCAAGGCAAGCTCTGATCCTTTGACCGCAAATTCCGTCCAGTGCCCGACAGGAATCGAAATCCAATCGGACACTTGTTCGATTGGCGTGTCCTCCAGCGCCTCCAGCCGACCGCTTCCATCGGGGCGAATTTGCACGGCCAGGGCTATCTCGATCGGTCCCGGTGACCAGACCTGTCCGCAAAGGGTCAAACCGGCGGCGCTGCCCTTGCGCAGGAAGGTTGAAACCGAGATCGACATTTCCTGTGCAGTTGCTTCCGGTACCAGCTGGAGGACATGTCCGCCTATGCCAAGGAATGGAAAGTCAACCGAAGCGCCATAGGATTTGATCGAGCGATCCCTCGCCCCTCCGAACGTCATATTCTCGAAATCACCGATCCGCAGGAGGTCCTGGCCGGATGCCTTGCATGCGCGGATTTTTGCCCCGACGGGGGCCGCAATGTCCGAATTCCCTGGCACAAGCAGGCCGTGGCCACCGTTTCGCCCTACCACTGTGCCGCGTTCGGCAGAAAGCCGCGTCACGCGATCGAGCAGGGCTTCCCTGATCGATCCGACCGCCGGGACCGGACGGTATTCAAGGATATGCAACGGGATCACTTCGGCCCGAATGACCCGGCCATCCTCCATCCACGTTCTCAGCGCGAAAGCAGCATGGGTTTCGGGAAAATACTGGTCGAACAGAAAATTGCCCATGGAATAGGCGATCAGCCCTGCCTTGTAGAATTCCAGGCCGTGCGCAACGTGCGGATGATGCGACGCGACCAAGGCCGCCCCACTGTCAATCGCCATCTTCATCCGTCGTTCGCTGTCTTCGCTTGGTCGGGCACTATATTCAGAGCTGCCGTGATACTGCACGATCGGCAATCTACCCGCGGCAGCCTCGCGCCCAACCGAGGCGATGATATTCTCGTCGCTACCATAGGCGGCCCCGCCCTTTGCCGCTTCGGCCACCTGGTTTGGAGTGACGTTGCCTTTCCACCCGACGTAGCCGAGCATCGACAATGGCGCACCGCCGACTTCCAGTCGAGCTGCACGCAACGCCTGCACTTCGTCCAGACCGGCGCCGGACCATGATAGCCCCGCCTGTTCCACCGCCGCGATTGTCGTTTCGATCCCCGGTTCAAGGTAGTCGTAACTGTGGTTATTGCCCAAGGTGACATAGTCGAACCCAGCCTGTGCCAAAGCCTCGGCCAGTTCTGGTGGACTAAAGAAGGTCACCGTCTTGGGCGGCGAATTCCCGAAATCCTTGGTCGACAGCACGCTCTCTAAATTGACCGAAGCGAAGTCGGCGCTCTCGACATAGTGTTTGATCGGCTCGAGCAGCCTGACCATGCCGGGCAGCGGATCTGCCGGGTCGATCAACTGACGTTCCCCCCAGATCGGTTCGATATAGCGCCGCCCCGCAATCGCATCGCCAGCGAAGAACAACTCAATCCGCCCTGGTTTGCGCGCAACCACTCCCAGCGGCGGAACCCGCAGGCAGTCGCAATCCCGGCGATAGAGTTCTTCGAAACCAAAGGTCTGGATCGCATCATGGATCGATGCACCCGAAATAGTGATGCGATAATAGGGCTCTACAGAAGATGAGGCAGCAAAACTGCCATCGGGGCCCACCGGCATCTCGCGCCCGTTCACGTCAACCGAAAGCCCATCCATGGCAACCTGGTCAAAAGAACCATCGACCTGGCCCGCAAGAGCGATGAGTTCCCCTTCCTCGCCGCTGACCGGACTGGTGCCGAAGACCAGCAAAGCAGGAATCGCCAGCATCTTTTTGCCAAATCTAGCCACCAATTCCCCCACACTCCACTTCGGATCGATCGATCCGCAATCATCGCGAGAAGGGCGGCAAGATCAATAGGACAATTGGATGTCTCCCCATAGCTGGGGGCTATGATGGGCGACCCGAATTGTCATATGCTGAACGGAAGCGCTGTTACACACCCTGAGCATGGCAATGGCGCGCAAAGCCCTGGTGATCGGGGGCGGAATAATAGGAGTTACAAGCGCTTACGCCTTGGCGCGTGATGGCTGGCAAGTTCGGTTGATCGAACGGGAATCGGACGTTGCTCGCGGGGCGTCGCTCGGAAATGGGCGGCAGTTGAGCTACAGCCATACCAATGCACTGGGCAACCCGCGCATGCTCCCGCAGATCCCGCGCCTGCTGATGGGTTGCGACGAAGCGTTTCGTTTGAGCCTGCGCCCGGACCTCAGCTTCATCACCTGGTTGCTGCGGCTCCTCGGCAATTCCACACCCGCTGCATACCGCAAGAATACGCTTGAGACGCTGGCGCTGGCCGACCAATCGCGAGACGCCATGGAGCGATTGCTCTCTCGCCATGCGATTGAATTTGACCGACGCAAGGTAGGAAAGTTGGTGATACTTCGCAGCGATAACGAGGTGCGCGCGGCCCGAGAGAGCATGGAAATGAAAAAACGGGCCGGCCTCGATCAGGTGTTGCTCGACGCGCATGAGGCTAGCGATGTCGAGCCCGCCTTGGCCCAGGCTGCTGAACCGATAGCAGCAGCGCTCTATGCGCCCGGCGACGAAACGGGGGACTGCAATGCCTTCGCACGCGAATTGTGCACGTTGGCGCAGGTCGAACATGGTCTTCAACTGACTACCGGCGCCGCTGCGCAATCAATCGAGCGCGGACGGGATGGGATTCGGATTACGCTTTCCAATGGCGAGGAGATTGCAACCGACCTTGTCGTTGTCGCCAATGGACACGACGCAAACCGGCTGCTCAGGCCCCTGGGCCATCCCCTACCGATTGAACCGATGAAAGGTTATTCCTTTACCGCCCCGCACGGCAATGCTCCGCCGCGTATTTCGATCACCGACAGCAAGCGGCGCATTGTGTTCACCAACATCGGCGATCGTATGCTGGTCGCGGGAATAGCGGAGATCGGTGCGCTCGACCTGCAGGTCGATCCGGTCCGACTGGCTTCGGTCAAGCGCGTAGCGCACGCATCGCTGCCTGAAGCGGCTATCTACTCCGAGAGCGACGAAGGATGGGCAGGATACCGGCCACTGACGCCCAATTCACAGCCGATCACGCGCCTGCTTGAACGCGGAATCGCGGTCAATTCAGGCCACGGTATGCTCGGCTGGACGCTGGCGATGGGATCGGCGGAGCGGCTTTCGGACATTGTCGCAAACACCTGAGTATCGCCCCTCAAACGTCATCGGCGGAGATATATTCCTCGACGTCAATCTCGCCCGCCATCCGACCAACCGCCACCGCAACCACCGCATCGCCGGTGACATTGGTCATGGTCCGCATCATGTCGAGCAAGTGATTGATCCCCGCAACAAAGGCGATTGTCTCAAGCGGCACACCGATCGAGCTGAGCACCAGGCTCATCATGATCAGACCTGCCCCCGGCACTCCGGCTGTGCCGATGGCGCCAAGCGTCGAAGTCAGCGCAATCAGCAGATAGGAAACCAAGTTCAGCTCGATCCCGAAGGCCTGAGCCCCGAAAATCGCGATCACTCCCAGGTACATCGCCGTGCCATTCATGTTGACCGTGGCGCCAAGCGCGATGGCAAAGCTGGAGATACTCTTCGATACGCCGAGATTGCGCTGGACGCATCGCAAGGTCACCGGCAGCGTGGCGTTTGACGAGGCGGTAGAAAACGCCACTGCCTGCGCATCAACGATCCCGCGGTAAAAATCGATCGTGGGTAGCCGCGCCAGAAACCTCAATATCGCGGGATAAACGACCAGCAGGATGATCCCGCAGCCGAGATAATTGAGCAGCACCAGCTTGGAGAGCGGCACCAGCGCGTCAAATCCAAATGTGCCCGCCACCCAGGCCATCAGGGCAAAGACACCAAAGGGTGTGAACTCCATCACGATGATCGTAAGGCGCTGCATCACGGCAGAGGCGGCCTCTATTCCGCGCACCAGCGGCCGCGCCTCTTGGCCAGTCATTAGCAGCGCCATCCCGAACATGATCGCAAAGACGATAACCGGCAGAATCTGTCCCTGGGCCATCGCCATCACCGGATTGTCCGGAACCATGGCAATGATCATTTCGATCAAGGATTGCTCAGGCGGCGGTGGTACTGCTGTTCCAGCAGGCAGTTCGATTGTCAAACCATCGCCCGGTTTCACCAGCAAGGCCAAAGTCATGCCCAATGAAACGGATACGATTGCTGTAGTGAGGAACAATCCCATCGCTCGCCCGCCAACCGAGCCAAGCTTGCGGATATCGCCGATCGCCGCCACCCCGCCCACCAGGCTGAAGAAGATCAGCGGCACTACCAACATCTTGATCAGGCGGATGAACAGGTCGCCGATCCATTTGATCGCCACGATGTCTTCGCCGACTGCAAACCCGGTCGCGACGCCCAATACGAGCGCGACTACCACGCGCTTCCACAAAGCCGCGCCAAACCACATCCTGATCATTCGATCGCCCCCATTTCCCTAGCTACAGGCAGTCGCCGCTGCCTGTTTGCGCAGCAAGCGTCCCGGCAATGCCTCGGTGTATTCACCGTGCCGTATCACAACCCGGCCATTGACCACGAGCCATTCGACACCGCGCGAAAGGCGTTCAGGCTCGGCATAATCGGCCATTGGCATGAATGCCGCAGGATCGAAGATAACCAGGTCGGCCGCATAGCCTTCGCGCAGGAAACCCCGATCCACGAGTCCGACGGTCTTGGCTGTTAGTCCACTGCTGCGACGCACGAACCAGCCGATGTCGCGCCCGCCTTTTCGTACCAGGTCATCAAACGCCTTGGGAAACGTGCCGTATTTGCGCGGATGGCCGCTGCTACCGTCGGAACCGGTCATCACCCACTCCCGATCCGCAAACGCGGCAATGTCCGCCGCATCCATATTGAACGAAGCGAGCAGTGCGTCACCTTGCAGCAGGACCGAAATGGCGAATGACTCGGGCGATACGCCGTGCTCTTCTGCAAGTTGGAGGAGCGTCTTGCCCGCAAACGTTCCGTCCTTCGCAAGCGATCGCGTAACCAGCAGGCTGTCGGGCCCGCCGCGACGTTTGATATTGTCAGCGATCTCCTGCGCGATCCGCTCTCTCAATTCGGCATTGGCCAACCGAACGCGCAATCCCTCCAGTCCGCCGTCGAGCGCCCAACCGGGCACCAGGGCATTGCTGATCCGGGTCCCGCTGGCGCGCCAAGGATATTGGTCCGCCGTCACAACCTGCCCTTCGGCACGCGCAGCTTCGATCCGCTCGATCATTCGCCCACTCTGCCCCCAAACGGATGGTCCCAACGCCTTGATATGCGAAATATGGACCGGGACACTGGCCTCCCGCCCGATCTTCAATGCCTCGCCCAGCGCTGCGAGAACGCCCACGCTGAAATCGCTCTCATCGCGCATGTGCGTATCGTAATATCCGCCCATATTCCCGGCGATACGCGCCAAACCGATCACCTCCCCAGTATCGGCATAGGTCTGCGGGGAGTAATAGAGGCCGGTAGAGAAGCCGAACGCACCGGCGCACATGTCGCGCTTCAATAAATCTGCCATCAGCGCCCGTTCTGTCTCGGTCGGTGCGCGATCAGCGTCCCCGATCACAGTCCTGCGCAGATCGCCAAAACCCGAAAGAACAGCAACATTTATTCCGGTGGGGTCGAAATCGTCGCCATTGCGAAGCGCGGGAAATCCATGGCCGTCATTCCCCACCACCAAGGTCGTCACGCCCTGAAAAGCATAGGCCGGGATGGCGCGCCGATGCGGATCTCGCGACGCGAGGTCTGCGTCGGCATGTGTATGCGGATCGATGAAGCCGGGGGCGACGACCAACCCGCGCGCATCGACCACCAGCTTGGCTGACGCAGATTCGGACAGCGCGGGTGCAATCCTTGCGATATTGCCGTCACGGATAGCGATATCGACCCCATCCAGTTGGCGACCGTCGCCATCGTAGGTCTCACCGCCGGTGATTATCAGGTCATAATCGGGCGAACCGGTTCCTCCGGCGAAAAGCGCACAGCCCGCCAGCAGGGCCAGCGGGCCACTGGCAAGAATGCGCCTAATTCGCTGGTGCATCGCTCTTCAGCAGTACATGCATCATCGCTTCCGCCGCCGCATTCCCAAGCTTGCCGATCAGTTCACGATCGGTCTCGTCACCAATCTCGTAGGTGGCAGTCGGTACGCCGAAACGTTCATAGACCCAGGCCTTGGCCACTGCGCTATCCGCGTTGTGTCCCGGCTCTTCCTGGACCCAGTAACCGGGCAGCCGTGCCTGGTAGTCCGCGATGAAAGCGTCCATCAGACCAGGTGGATCGGTCGCCTGTTCTTCGGTCAAGGTATAGATCGTGTCATATCTGGTGGAATGGAAATCGAGGAACAGCCGCAGCTTGCGATTTGTCTCGGCGCCAATTTCTTCGAACAGATCGCGCATCAGGCGCGTTTCGGGTTGGGTAAAAGGACCCCAGTCACGGTTGAGATCCACTCCGCTCGTATTGTGCCGCCAATGTCCCAGCGCCACGCCATCAGGATTGAGCATTGGCACGATCACCATCTTGAACCGCTTCCGAAATTCCGCGGCCTCGCTGGAATCTGACAGGATTGTCTCGACAAAAGGAAACAGCGCCAGTGCACCGGTCACTTCGGGCGGGTGCTGGCGACCTATCACCACAACCACTTCGCGCGCTTGCGGGTCACCAACGATGATCCCTTCGATGGCGCGCCCCTGCGCAGATCGGCCCAGCTCGAAGCGCGAAACGTCGGGATGGGCCTCCAGCCGGGATAGCCAAGATGCGTAGGTGACAGGTGCCACAATTTCCTGCCCCGCAATGAACAACGGCTTGCCATCGGTCCGGAATCGCACTCGCGCGCGGTCCAGTCCGGCGAAGCTTGAAATTTCGACATCGGAAGAATGGAAATATTCCCAGGTCACGCCGTCGTGACTGAACTTGGGCCAGTATCGATGCCCGCATGTGCCGTAGGTCAGATCGAGCTGGACGTCCTGCGCAGGCTCGGAAGCAACCCGAAAGGCATACCACGGGCTGCAGTTGATCGGTGGTTCATCCTCCGGCTCGATCGCTACGGTGATCCGATTGCCCTCGTCGATCGAACAAGACGCCAGAGCGCCGGTAACAAAACCGGTGTCGACGCTTAGGGTAGAACTGGAGCAGCGTACGCCTTCCGCGAGTATCGCCTTTGCCGGTTGCGGTGCGTGCCCCTCCGTAAGAGGCAGCGCGCAGCCGCCCAGCGAGAGCACGACTGCAAATGCGCCAAAGATCATTCTATACAAACTGCGGGCTCCCCAACTCACTCCGTACGCGCCGTCATGTTGTGGATCAAAGCCGCTTTCAATGGCGTATCGTTGGCAAAGGTATAACTGTCGGTTGCATCGCTGGGCTATTGGCAGGCCTTGACTAGCAAGTGCCCAGCTTCGAAATCGTGCCGTCAAACTCGGCCAAGACTTCGCGCAGATAGCCCACAGCCCCTTCGATCAGGTGCGGATAGGGGTGGTCTTCCAGGCTGATCGCAAAGATCTGAAATTGCGGCAGGCCGTCCAACAGGTAGCGATGAAGGCCGGTCCCGAGGTGCGAGAAAGCAGTGTATTGGTCGGCAATAGTGCAGCCAACCCGCTTGCGCGCGAGCGAGAGCGCAACATGATAGGTGTGCGCCGTAACCATCTCGTTCGGCTCTATCTCCTCGGCTGCAAGCGCCGAAGCAATCAAGGTACCCAAGGGGCCACTCTCACGCATCCCGATGAAATCCGCGCCATTGAGCCGCGCAATATCAATCTCGCCATCGCCGGAATGCATCGGCTCTCCCGAGACCAATACCAGCCTCCCTTCGCCCACGACCCGCGAAGTCAAACGGGAATCGTCCAACCGTTCAAATCCAATGCACAGATCACTTCGCTTTTCGAACAGCGCCTTGGCGATCTCGGCCGAGTGGAGGGTAGTCAGCTCGAAACTGACCAAGGGATCGTTCTCGCGCATTCGCGAAATGAGTTCGGGGCCCACCGAAAGGCTGAGCGAAGGCAAGACGCCCAAGCGCACATGCCCGCCCCGCCGGTTGCGGATATTTGCTGCCGATTTCTTGAGCATGCGAATCTGTTCATAGATCCGGTCAACATCGGCATAGAGCTCATGCGCGGCATCGGTCGCAATCAGTCGGCCCTTGTCGCGCTTGAACAAACCGAAGCCAAGCTGGTCCTCCAGATGACGCAAGACCTTGCTGACCGATGGTTGCGAAACGAACAGGCTGCGTGCGGCCCCGCTGATCGAGCCGCTGCGATAGACGTGGTAGAATATCTCGATCTGACGCAAGCGCATGGCTTCAGATGCCCAGCATTTGTCGTCAGTTCAAGTCAGCTATGACTCTGTTGCCCCGATTACCGGTTGAGCCGACCTTCGATGAGCCCATCGACCAGGCTGGGATCGGCCAAGGTCGATGTATCCCCCAAGGATCCGAAGTCGTTCTCGGCAATCTTGCGCAGGATCCGCCGCATGATCTTGCCCGAACGGGTCTTGGGTAAGGCAGGCGTGAAATGCAGGTGATCGGGCGTCGCGATTGGGCCGATTTCCTTGCGCACCCATTGACGCAGTTCGGCTGCCAATTCGTCGGACGGCTCTTCCCCGACATTGAGCGTGACATAGCAATAGATACCCTGCCCCTTGATGTCGTGCGGGAAGCCGACCACAGCAGCCTCTGCTACCAATGAGTGAAGCACCAGCGCGCTTTCGACCTCGGCAGTGCCCATCCGGTGGCCTGATACGTTGATCACATCGTCAACCCGGCCCGTGATCCAGTAATATCCGTCTTCGTCGCGGCGACAACCATCGCCGGTGAAATACTTGCCCTTGTAGGTGCTGAAATAGGTCTGCACGAAGCGCTCGTGGTCGCCGTAAACGGTGCGCGCCTGCCCCGGCCAACTGCGAGTGATGCACAGATTGCCCGAGGTCGCACCCTCCAGCACATTGCCGTCGCCATCGACCAATTGCGGACAGATCCCGAAGAAGGGCTTGCCCGCGCTCCCCGGCTTCATGTCATGCGCGCCAGGAAGAGTGGTGATCATGATGCCACCCGTCTCGGTCTGCCACCAGGTATCGACCACGGGGATCGCGCCCTTGCCCACCGTATCGTGATACCAGCGCCAGGCTTCCGGATTGATCGGCTCACCCACGCTGCCGAGCAGTCGCAGCGTCGAAAGATCGTGCTTGGTTACATGCTGATCGCCTTCGCGCATCAAGGCGCGGATCGCAGTAGGCGCAGTGTAGAAAATGCTGACCTTGTGCTTGTCGCATACCGACCAGAAGCGGTCGTGATCGGGAAAGTTCGGCACGCCTTCGAACATCAGCGCAGTCGCCCCGTTTTGTAGCGGGCCGTAGACGACATAGCTGTGCCCGGTGACCCAGCCGATGTCTGCGGTGCACCAGAACACCTCGCCAGGGCGATAGTCGAACACATAGCGGAAGGTGGTTTCCGTCCAGACCGAATAACCGCCTGTAGTATGCAGAACACCCTTGGGCTTGCCGGTCGAGCCCGAGGTGTAGAGGATGAACAGCGGATCTTCCGCATCCATTGGCTCGCACGGGCATTCGGTGCCAACATCGGCAGAATATTCGTGGTACCAGTGGTCGCGCCCCGCGGCCATATTCACATCGCCGCCGGTGTGGCGGATCGTCAGCACGGCCTTGACCGAAACCTTTTCCAGTGCGGCATCGACATTGGCTTTGAGCGGGACCTTCTTCGATCCACGCAAGCCTTCGTCGGCGCAGATCACCCAGTCGCTTTGGCAATCCTCGATCCGCCCGGCGATCGCATCGGGCGAAAAGCCGCCAAAGATCACCGAATGGATCGCCCCGATCCGCGCGCAGGCGAGCATGGCATAGGCACCCTCGGGCACCATGGGCATGTAGATCGTGACTCGATCCCCCTTGGCCACACCCATTTTCTTGAGCGTGTTGGCCATGCGGATCACTTCGCGCTGAAGTTCGGCATAGCTGATGTTGCGTACATTGCCATTTGGATCGTCGGGCTCGAAGATCAGCGCGATATTACCACCCTTGCCCGCCGCAACATGGCGATCGACCGCATTGTGGCAGATGTTGAGCTTGCCGCCTTCGAACCACTTGATGTCAACCGGACCGTATGACCAATTGGCGATTTTCCCGGGCTTCACGAACCATTCGAGCCGCGCTGCCTGCTCGGCCCAGAAGCTATCGCTGTCCTCCAGGCTGCGAGCATACATCGCTTCATACTGTTCCAGCGTGCAACTGGTGCCTTGCGACGCGTCAGAAGGCTTGCGAACCCATTCCGAATGCGCGGTCGATCCGACCATTCCCATCTCCCGAACTTCCCAAAAACGCCGCGCTAGTGCGCCGATCTGCCATGCAACATTTGGCCCCAGCGCGCCACCCCCGTGGCTTCATGCTCTTGCTATCCATGGTGCAAGTTTTCCGATCAGTGAACACACAGCCATTGAAAGGATTGAACTGCGCGCATTGGCTGGCTAGGAACCTGACCTCATAGTTGAAAATTCAAGGAATGGCGTTCGCTTGGTTAGACCCGAGCGCGAGGACGCATGGGAAATCCGGATCGGATCCGCAGGAGAGACAAGTGATGAATGGCGCGGAAGCCTTGATCGAAACATTGGCCGATTGCGGCGTGGAAGTCTGTTTCGCCAATCCTGGCACATCGGAAATGCAGCTGGTTGCTGCTGTAGACAAGCACGACAGCATGCGCGCCGTGCTGGGCCTGTTCGAAGGTGTAGTGACGGGCGCTGCCGACGGTTACGGTCGCATGGCGGACAAGCCGGCGATCACCATGTTGCACCTCGGTCCGGGTCTCGCCAATGGTCTGGCCAATATCCATAACGCGCGTCGTGCGGGGTCACCCATGATCAATGTGGTGGGCGATCATGCGACCTACCACCGGCAATATAATTCGCCGTTGACGAGCGATCTTGAAGGCGTCGCCCGCCCGATGTCTGATTGGGTCAAGGTTTCGCGCTCGCAGAGGGACTTGCCGCAAGTTGGCGCGGAAGCCTGGGTGGCAGCCAACACCTTCCCCGGACGGATCGCGACGATTTCGGCACCGGCGAACCACGCCTGGACCGATGGCAGCGAGCCGGTGGCTCCGCGCGCCGTTCCGGAAACGCCGCAAGTGCCGGATGGCGTGATTGAGGACGCCGCCGCCACACTTCGCGCTGCCGAGGGGCCTGTTGCCATCTTCCTTGGCGGGCGTGCCCTGCGCGAAGAGGCGCTGGAACAGGCTGGCCGCATTGCCGCCGTCACCGGCGCGCGGCTGATCTGCGAGGTTTTCTTTGCCCGGCTACAGCGCGGGGTTGGCCGTGTGGCAGTCGAACGGCTGCCCTATTTCGGCGAACAGGGCAAAGAGGCCCTGCAGGACTTCAAGACGATCGTCTTTTGCGGCTGCGAGCCGCCGGTTTCATTCTTTGCCTACCCGGGCAAACCCAGCCAGTTGTCCCCGCACGATGCGAAGCTGGTACGCCTTGCCTCCGCAGAGGAAGAGCACGTCAGCGCGCTTAGGCGCTTGGCCGACGCTTTGGACGCACCGTCCGAACCAGCCCTGGTGCAGGCACCGACATCCATGCCAAAACCCGAAGGCAAGCTCGATCCGATGAAGGTTGCTGCCGTGCTCAGCGCCATGATGCCCGAAAACGCGATCGTTTCGGACGAGGCCGCGACATCCGGGCTGGCGATGTTCCCCTCGACAGCGGGCGCACCCAAGCACGACTGGATGACAACAACCGGCGGCGCGATCGGGCAGGGCCTGCCCGTGGCAATCGGCGCCGCGGTCGCCTGCCCGGACCGCAAGGTTCTGGCGCTGCAAGCCGATGGCAGCGGCATGTACACCGTCCAGTCGCTGTGGACCATGGCGCGCGAGAAGCTCGATATCCTGACCATCATCTTCAACAATGGCAGCTACGCGATCCTCAATATCGAGCTGATGCGGGTCGGGGTCCAGAATCCGGGGCCCAAGGCGCTTTCAATGCTCGACCTACGTAATCCCGAAATCGACTGGGTCGCTCTGGGCCAGAGCATGGGCGTACCCGGAAGGAAAGCCACCACGGTCGAGGAACTGGAAGTTGCACTGGCCGAAGCCTTGGCGATCAAAGGACCGCGACTGATCGAATTGGTGCTCTAGGGTCCGGGCTGAAGATCGCCGTTGAAGGGTCGCAGCAATATCCGGCTGCGACACATTCTATTTCGTTAGCGAGGTCGTTGACCGCATTGATCGCAATGCCTGCTTCTTCGTCGCTCATCAGGCCGGAGAAGTTGAGGCGGACAAAGCCCGGCTTTTCCACTTCCTCGCCTGACAGGATGGCTTGCCGCATTTCGCCGGATTCCTGGGCGCCAATGCCCAACAGGCGGTGGACATAGGGGCCGGCACAAGCGCAGCCGCCGCGTGCCTGGATGCCGTACCTGTCGCTCAACAGCCGCGTAAACAGCTGGTGATGCACCAGCTCGCCACTGCCATCGCGCACACGGAAGGAAATGATCGGCAAACATGCTCCGTGGTCCCGGCCCAGCAC
>SBHJ01000010.1 GCA_006226465.1 Alphaproteobacteria bacterium
GATTTGGTTAACCATGTCCGTTCATACTCTCCCGAAAGGGAGAAGTTGCTCTGACAACGCTAGAGAGGCCACATGCCTAGTTTTGCCCAGAACCTTGAGAGAACGCTCCACAATGCACTGGCCAATGCGTCAGAGCGTCGGCACGAATATGCCACGCTGGAACATCTGCTGTTGGCACTGATCGACGATGAGGATGCAGCGCAGGTCATGGCGGCATGCGGCGTGGACCTGGCCGAACTGGGCGAAGTCGTGAAGCAGTATCTCGACCAGGAATATCAATCGCTCAAGACCGAGGAAGGCGCCGATCCGCAGCCGACAGCCGGATTCCAGCGCGTAATCCAGCGCGCGATCCTGCATGTCCAGTCGTCCGGCAAAGACACAGTCACCGGCGCCAACGTGCTTGTCGCATTGTTCTCAGAGCGCGATTCCTATGCGGTCTATTTCCTGCAGCAACAGGACATGAGCCGGCTGGACGCGGTCAGCTATATCAGCCACGGCATCGGCAAGGGAGGAAGGCAGCTCGAATCGAAGGCACCGCAAGGCGCCGATGAGTCCAACCAGTCGCAAAGCGGCGAACAGCCCAAGGACAGCGGCGGCAAGAAGGAAACCGCGCTCGACCAGTTCACCGTCAACCTCAATGTCAAGGCAGAGGCCGGCAAGGTCGATCCGCTGATTGGGCGCGGGCCAGAGGTTGATCGCACGATCCAGATCCTGTGCCGTCGTAGCAAGAACAACCCGCTCTATGTCGGTGACCCGGGCGTCGGCAAGACCGCCATCGCCGAAGGCCTGGCGCGCAAGATCGTTGAAGGCGAAGTGCCCGAGGTGCTCAAGGACGCCGTGATCTACTCGCTCGACATGGGCGCGCTGCTGGCCGGCACACGCTATCGCGGCGACTTCGAGGAGCGGCTCAAGCAAGTCGTCAACGAGCTGGAGAACATGCCCGAAGCGATCCTGTTCATCGACGAGATCCATACGGTGATCGGAGCCGGCGCGACCAGCGGTGGGGCGATGGACGCTTCGAACCTGCTCAAGCCCGCCCTGTCGAACGGTGCGATCCGCTGCATCGGTTCGACTACCTACAAGGAATTCCGCAACCATTTCGAGAAGGATCGCGCATTGCTGCGCCGGTTCCAGAAGATCGACGTTAACGAGCCGACGGTCGATGAAACGATCAAGATCCTCAAGGGCCTTAAGACCGCGTTCGAGGATCACCACAAGGTCAAATATTCGCCCGATGCGATCAAGACCGCGGTCGAGCTTTCGGCGCGCTACATCAACGATCGCAAACTGCCCGACAAGGCGATCGACGTGATCGACGAAGTGGGCGCAATGCAGATGCTGGTCCCGCCCAGCCGCCGCAAGAAGAAGATCACCGCCAAGGAAATCGAGGCGGTGATTGCGACCATGGCGCGGATCCCGCCCAAGTCGGTCTCGAGTGACGACAAGCGCGCCCTGGAAAACCTCGAGCGCGACCTCAAACATGTCGTGTTCGGGCAGGATGAGGCGATCCATCGCCTGTCGACTGCGATGAAGCTTTCTCGCGCGGGCCTGCGCGATCCAGACAAGCCGATCGGCTCGTTCCTGTTCTCTGGTCCGACCGGCGTCGGCAAGACCGAAGTCGCGCGCCAGCTCGCCTCGATAATGGGAATCGAGCTCAAGCGCTTCGACATGTCCGAATATATGGAACGCCACAGCGTTTCGCGCCTGATCGGCGCACCTCCGGGCTATGTCGGGTATGATCAGGGCGGTCTGCTGACCGATGCGATCGACCAGAACCCGCACTGCGTACTCCTGCTCGACGAAATCGAGAAGGCGCACCCTGACCTGTTCAACATCCTGCTGCAGGTGATGGATAACGGTCGCCTGACCGACCATCACGGCAAGACGGTCGATTTCCGCAATGTCGTGCTGATCATGACGACCAATGCCGGTGCATCCGACATGGCGCGTCAGGGCATCGGATTTGGCGACGTGTCAAAGGAGGATGCGGGCGACGAGGCGGTGAGGAAGATGTTCACGCCCGAATTTCGCAACCGGCTCGATGCAATTGTGCCGTTCTCCTATCTCGGCAAGAGCACCGTTGCCCGCGTGGTCGACAAGTTCATCCTCCAGCTCGAACTGCAGTTGGCCGAACAGAACGTCCACATCCAGTTCGACAAGGACGCGCGCGACTGGCTGGCGGACAAGGGCTATGACAAACTGTATGGCGCGCGCCCGATGGGCCGCTTGTTGCAGGAGAAGATCAAGCAGCCGCTGGCCGAAGAATTGCTGTTCGGCAAGCTCACCGATGGCGGCGAGGTCCATGTCAGCATCAAGGATGGGAAACCCAACTTCGAGCTGACGCCGGCACCCCCCAAGGTGAAGCCCGCGCGCAAACCCACCGGGAAGAAGGGTGCGGCAGCCAAGAAGGCCGCGCCCAAACCCAAGCCGCAAGCCGACGCCAGCGAAGGCAAGGACTCAGACGGCGGCTGAGTCGGGTTGGCGCTTTTGCGTTGAATCAAGGACTGTCCGGCACTCTCCATGCACAGGGGCGATGGATATCGTCTGCCTGAGAGGGAAACCGCGTGAATGCCGAACTGAAAAAGCCGCGTACACCTTACGAGGCGCTTGGTGGGAGCGAAACAATCGCCCGGATCGTCAATCGTTTTTACGATCTGATGGAAAGCGA
>SBHJ01000138.1 GCA_006226465.1 Alphaproteobacteria bacterium
TGTCACTGTACCCTAATTAATCAGAATCGGGCCTGAATTTGTCCCATAAAATCAATGGCGGTTTGTACCCTTAATTTTCATATTGTACCGTTAATTACCATACTGTATCCTTAATTGCCGTACGGTCGGAACTGTGGATAAGTGTCGGCCTGTTGGGGTGGGGGATTTACGTGGCCAGCGAGCGTATTGCGAAACATCGTGCAGCGGTTCTTCGGCCGATCCTGGAGCTTGAGAAGAGGGGCGAGCCGATCAGCGCTGCTATCGGGGACGCCGCTTGGGAACTCGGCTTGGCGAAAAGCCACACATGGTCGCTCTACCGGCGTCTGAGAGAGAACGATGCACGTGCCACGGCGTTGGAGTTGGACCGTCGCGGGCCGAAACCGGGGTCGAAACGGATCGCACAAGACGTCGAAATCATCATCGATGAGAGTCTGGAGCGCTACTATCTGGTTCGTGAGCGCTCGAGCTTTCTTCGCATCTGGCGCGAGATCCGTGCCGAGTGCGAAGCGAAGGGGTTTCAGCCCCCGACCCGGAAAACGGTCAAAGCCCGTCTCGACGCGATGGATCAGCGAGAGGTCTTCCGGAAACGGCGCGGGGCAGAGGAGGCTGACAAGGTTTTTGCCGCGCGTCCTGGCCGCCTTGAAGTTTCGGCCCCGCTGGAAGTCGTTCAGATCGATCATACAACTTCGGACATCACGTTGGTCGATCACGTCAATCGACGGCCGCTTGCGCGCCCCTATCTGACGGTGGCCATCGATGTCGCGAGCCGGATCGTTCTTGGGGTCTATGTCACTTTCGATGAGCCATCTGTCTTGTCGATCGCCCTATGTCTCGATCACTGCGTGCGCCGGAAATCGGTGCACGTCCCTGGAACTATGGAAGAGTTGGTTTGGCCGACGGCGGGCATTCCGAAGGCGATCCACGTCGACAATGCGCAGGAGTTCCACAGCGATGCCTTCAAAGTGGCCTGCGAAGATTGGGGCATTTCTGTCGAGTATCGTCCGCTTGGCGGCAAACACTATGGCGGCCATGTAGAACGGCTGATCGGAACGACCATGGGTGCCGTTCATGTACTGCCCGGGACGACGCATTCCTCAATCGTCGAGAAGGGCGACTATGACAGCGAGAAGCATGCGGCCCTGACACTGACCGAGTTCGAGGACTGGCTTCATCTCGAAATCTGCCGCTACCACAATACGGTTCACGAAGCCCTCGGCCGAACGCCGTTGGCTGCCTGGGCTGACCTCGGCGGGGATACTGCGGGGCGGCAGGTCGTTGACGTCGAAGCCTTTCGGACGAGCTTCTTGCCCTTCGAGTGGCGCCAGCTCGGGCGTACCGGGATCACGCTCTTCGGGGTCCATTACTGGAGTGATGTCTTCGCGTCGTTGGTCGGACGCGGGCAGGGCAAGGTGCAGGTGAAATACGATCCGCGAGACTTGTCGCAGGTCTGGGTCATCACCGGTGATGGCCGTGTGACCCCGGCGCGCTACCGGGATCTCTGCCACCCGCGGATCTCGCTTTGGGAAAGTCGGCGGGCGCGGAAAGATTGGCAGGAAAAACACGGTGGCCGGATCAACGAGCGGGTCCTATTCCAATTGATTGACGCGCAACGGCGGCTGGCCGAAGCGGCGCGCCAAAAGACAAGGACTGCCCGGTTGGAAAACGAAAGAGGTGCTCGGCTTCCCCGGCACCAACCACGTCGCGATCCGTCACGCGAAATGTTCGCGATCGACACGGGCAATCCTGATCTGCCAACCTATGAGATTGATGAGTTTAATGACCCCAGACGAAAGAATTGACCGTATCCGCGGCGATCATTGGATCGCGTTCGACCGTGCCACCATCGTTCTCAACCGATTGACATCCCTGATGGAAATGCCACAGCAAAGCCGGATGCCAGGGTTGATGGTTTATGGCAGCTCTGGCATCGGAAAGACGATGATCGCCAAGCGCATGGCGAGCAAATATCCAACGCAGTACAACGCCCAACTGGGCGCCACGAAGACACCCATACTGCTGGTTCAGGCCCCGCCCGCACCGGACGAAAGACGCTTCTATCAGCACATCCTGGCGACGATTGGGGCGCCGATGTGGGGCCGGCATACCGTGTCCGAGCTCGAGGTGCGCGCGCTCAGTCACCTTCGGGACATGGACCTTAGGATGTTGATGATCGACGAGGTGCACAATCTGCTTGCTGGCAGCTACCGGGAGCAACGCCGTTTCCTGAACATGCTCCGGTTCCTCGCCAACGATCTCTGCGCCTCACTCGTTGTCTTCGGTGTGAACGAAGCCCTGGAGACGGTTCGAGGAGACGATCAATTGGCCCGACGTCTAGACGAACACTACCTGCCGCTCTGGGAAGACGATGTGGAGTTCTCTCGCCTGATCCAGACACTGATCGCGGCGATGGCGCTTGAGCAACGCTCAGGCCTGACGGTGGCGTCGCTTCGGACGATCCTGAAGGTTACCGGGGGTGTGACCTCCCGCGTGTTTATCATGATCAAGTCCCTGGCTATCGATGCGATTGAGACCGGAGAAGAGCGGATCACGGACGAAGCAGTTCAGGCCTGGCAACCGGTTTGGACGAAGCATGCCTGGAGCATTCCTCGCCAGCCCGTTGCTACATTCGGGTGAACGTCAAACCGCTACCGTTTCG
>SBHJ01000273.1 GCA_006226465.1 Alphaproteobacteria bacterium
CCGCCCGCGCCATTCGCGGTTGAGCGCGTGGACCTCTGCGTCAGAAGTGAACAGCAAGCTCACGACAAGGCGCGGATTGGCAAGCGCGGGCTCGACCGACTGCGTGGCTTCGACGGCGCGCACTGCCAACGCTTCCCATTCGCCCTCAGGCCAGTCCTCGATGTCCATTTCCAAGTTCATGTTGAGCACCGCTTTACTGAACCGATGGAACACATGGAACAGGGTTCAAAGGGAGATAAATCTCCGGGTCCGGAAGGCGCATGAGTACCAATAATTCGTAGAAGTGGCAGGCTCTGTCCCATCCCCGCCACCTAGCGCGGACTGGGCAGGTAGGAAAGGATGGGTGTTGGATCGGGAAATGTCCGTTTGTGGGTGGAAAGCAGCCGAAGCGAGGAGAGGGCCGAGAGATCAGTCTCGAAGTCGATGACAGCGCTTTAGTCAGCCGTGAGACGTGCCAATGCTTCGCGCGCGGCCTGACCTAACTCTCCATGAGGATCGAACTCCGCGGCCTTTGTGTAAGCATCTATTGCTAACGCATGCATCTCGGGATCTCCAGCTGATTCAAAGATGCCACCCAGGATAAGGCATCCCGCAGCTTCCTTAAGGTCACAGGCCTTTGCCGTTATCTCCACAGCGAATGCAAAATCCTCCTGAACACCATCGCCATTGGCGTACATCATTCCGAGACGGACGCACGATAACCCATCGCCACCTTCGCAAGCCCTTTGGTACAGCTGGGCAGCCCGCGCCTTGTCTTGCGGCACACCCTCTCCCTTGGTGTACATCGATCCAAGATTCGCACACCCCAGCAGATCGCCGCCATCGCACCCCCGTTGGTAGAGCTGGGCTGCCCGTACCTTGTCCTGCGGCACACCCTCTCCCTTGACGTACATCACCCCAAGATTGGTGCACCCCGGCGGATCGCCGCCATCGCACCCCCGTTGGTAGAGCTGGGCTGCCCGTACCTTGTCCTGCGGCACACCGTCGCCATTATCGTGCATCACCCCAAGCTCGGTGCATCCCCGCGGGTCGCCGCCATCGCAGGACTGCTGAAAGAGCCGCACAGCTGTTGATTTATCACCCTTGTCATTAGCAATTACCGCTTGATCGAAAGCTTGCTCGGGCGTCGTCGCCGATGTTTGCGCAATGGAGGATGTCGTCAGAATCGCAAACAGACACAAAATCAGATGGGCAAGATACCGAACGCATTTCATGGCCGCCCCCAGACAACCTAGCTGGCGCGAGTCTTATCATCGCTGCGGCTCATTTGAAATGGCACTTTTAGTGTGAGGTTCGGTCGATAGACGTCCGCAATCGGCCAGGACTGGGGGCCGGCAAATGTCCGCTATTGGGTCGTAAGCGGACACAACAAGAATTCGTCATTGCGAGCGCAGCGAAGCAATCCATGGTCGTTAACTGGATTGCCGCGTCGGCTTCGCCTCCTGGCAATGACGTAGGGAGAACATCACTCCCCCGCCCCTTCGTACGCCTCGACGATCCGCCCCACGATCGGGTGGCGCACCACATCGGCGGCGGCAAAGCGGCTCACGGCGATGCCGTCCACGCCATCCCGGACGGCCGGTAATCAGGCTCTGCTGCTGCGCCAGTAATACCAGGCCATGACCGCACCAAAGATTGCATGCGCGACAATCGTCACGCCGTTGCGCGCCATGGCGAACCATGGAAAGATTGCGGTGAAGCCATAGAAATTCACGCCATACAGGATCAGGCCTATCATCGTTCCGGCGAACACCGCATGAGCCTTTGAAGTGCACATGCGCGATGCCATCATCGCGAATGCCGCGCCGATCACCGCGGAAAGCACGAAATGGACCATCATGCCGACCATCACAATTGTGACATCGAATGTCGCGGGCGGTGGCAGGACGCCTTCGCCCATTGCGATTGCGGCCATCATGCGAGGCGGCCCCCAAGGGCTGCCACCAAGAACGGTGGTAATCGCGACCATTTCGACCATCACGAACACAAGGCCAGCGACCAATCCTGCGATCGCGCCCTGTTTCAAAACATTGGCTTGCATGTAATCCTCCCAACCATGAACGGTTAGTGTAGATTACGTTCGGCCATGCCAATTGGTTACATCGGCGCGAGAATCAGGCTTGGCGAGCACCCCTACTCCCCCGTTCCTTCATAGGCCTCGACGATCCGGCCCACGATCGGGTGGCGCACCACGTCGGCGGCGGTAAAGTGGCTCACGGCGATGCCGTCCACGCCTTCCAGTTTTTCGACCGCATCGGCCAGGCCGCTCATCCGGTCGCCGCCGGGAATATCGACCTGTTTCGGGTCGCCGCACACCACCATCCGGCTGTTCTGGCCAAACCGGGTGAGGAACATCTTCATCTGTTCGCGCGTGGTGTTCTGCGCCTCGTCCAGGATCACGAAGGCATCGGCCAGCGTGCGCCCGCGCATAAAGGCAATCGGGGCGATCTCGATCTCGCCCGAGGCCAGCCGCCGCTCGACCTGTTCGGGCGGCATACAATCATAGAGCGCGTCGTAGAGCGGGCGCAGGTATGGATCGACCTTCTCCTTCATGTCACCGGGGAGGAAGCCGAGCTTTTCGCCTGCCTCGACCGCCGGTCGCGACAGGATCAGCCGCTGCACGCTGCCGGTGATCAGCTGGCTGACCGCCTGCGC
>SBHJ01000046.1 GCA_006226465.1 Alphaproteobacteria bacterium
TCGAAGTACCAACGCTTGTCATCGCTGGCTTGCAGGATCCGGCCACGCCGCCCGAACACGCGGAATTCCTGGCGCAGAACATAGCTGGGGCGAAACTGGTTTCACTCGATGCGGCGCACCTCTCAAACGTTGAGCTGCCCGACCAATTCAACGCGGCCTTATCGGATTTTCTGGAGGACCTATGAGCGATCTTCGGCAGGATTTTCTCAATGGGATGAGCTGCGTTGCGGCGACAGTGAACGTCGTGGCCACCGATGGACCTGCCGGGCGTGCAGGGGTGACTGTTTCGGCCATGTCCTCTGTCTCAGCCGACACCGAGAAACCCGTCCTGCTCGTCTGCGTCAACGATCAAAGCGCGGGCGCTGCACCGATTATCGAGAACGGCGTATTCACAGTGAATATCCTGCGGGACGACCAGTCCTTTGTCTCCGACACGTTCGCCGGAAGGTACGGCGACAAGGGGGAAGCCAAATTCGACTGCGCCGAGTGGGCCGAAGGCGTGACCGGAGCGCCGGTCCTGCGCGGCGCGCTTGCCAGTTTCGATTGCAAGCTCATCGAGGATCGTATCGTGGGTCAGCATCACGTGTTCTTCGGCGAAGTTCAGCAGGTCACTCTGGCCTATCAGGGCAGGGCCCTCATTTATGCCAATCGCTCTTACAGTACCGCGCTAAGCTTGCCGCCGTTGAAAGGGCCGAGCGAGAGTGGCGATACCGGAAGGATTTGCCTCGCGTGCCTGTCCAGCTTTGCGCCATATCAACTGCCGGCGCTCCTGCTGCGACTGCGCCACGAGATGCCCGGAGTTCAGGTTGACGTTCTCGAAGGGGACCAGGCCCAGGTCGCTCATCTGGTGGAGACTGGCGAAGCGCACTTCGGGCTTCTCTACGATCGTGAATTGCCCGGAATCCTGGAGAAGGAGGTCCTTACCACCCAATATCCCTACGCACTGTTTGCAGCTGACGATCCGCGCGGACAGGAGGCTGAGGTGGCACTTTTCGACCTCGCGGACGACCCGCTGGTCTTGCTCGATCAACCGCTCAGTCGCGATTACATTGGCGGACTATTTAACGAACTAGGCAAGGAGCCGAACATTGCCATGCGACCGTCGTCGATCGAGCTGGTGCGATCCCTGGTGGGGCAGGGGCTGGGCTACGCGATCCTGGTAACTCGCCCGGCGGGCGACGTGAGCTACGATGGCAGCAAGCTGGTAGCATGCCCGCTTGCCGGAAAACCCTCGCCAATTTCTATTGCGCTGGTCCGGCGCGCATCCGGAGCGAAAACACGAGTTACGCGCGCATTTTCAAAGTACTGTGTGCGTCACTTCGCAGAAGCTGCCAAGTGACCGAACAGGTGGGCATGTCGCGATTGCAATATCGCGTCATCGCGCTTTGCATCGCAATCAACCTCCTCGACGGGTTCGATATTCTCGCGATGGCCTACACCGCGCCTGCGATCGGCGAGGCGTGGCAGCTTTCGCCCGAGCGCCTCGGCATCCTCTTCAGCCTTGGACTGGCCGGCATGATGGCGGGATCGATCCTGCTCGCACCCCTGGCAGACCGTTTCGGAAGGCGCCCGACAATTCTTGGATCGCTGGCAATTGCGGCCTTCTCAATGTTGGCCGCCAGCCAGTCGACGAACCTCCTGCAGCTTGGAGCGGCGCGGGTTGCGACAGGCCTGGCAATCGGGGCCATCCTGCCTTGCATCAATACCATGGTCGCCGAATATGCCGCCCCCACATCACGAGCCTTCGCCGTTTCGCTCATGCAGGCTGGTTTCGCCGTGGGCGCTTCGGCGGGGGGCTTCCTAGCGGTTTGCCTGCTCGCACAGTTCGGCTGGCAATCGGTATTCCTCGCAGGCTCTGCACTGACCTTCATCCTTGTGCCGATGGTCTGGTTCGGCATGCCGGAATCGCTGGCTTTCCTTGCGCGCAAGCCAGAGAGATCCGAGGACCACGCCGCGCTGATCGCGCGTGTGGGTGAAGTGGGCGACGGGGCACGAGCGCAGAGAGCTGAGCTCGATACCGGTGATGCAGGCTGGTGGCGCAGCCAAGCCGAGCACCGCCTGCCGCTCATCCTTATTTCCGGCGCCTTCTTCGTTTCGCTGATGGCGTTCTATTTCCTGACGAGTTGGGTGCCCAAATTGCTGGTCGATGGAGGTCTTGCACAGGGAGAAGCTGTAACGGCTGGGGCGCTCCTCACCTCGGGTGGAATTATTGCGGCCTTCGGACTTGGGTGGCTCTCGCTCAGGCGCTCGATCATACCCATCGTGGCTTCGGTAACCGCGCTATCGGCTGCATTTATGCTTCTGTTCGGCCAACTGCCTTCCGAGGTTGCTTGGGTCCTGCCGGCGGCGTTCCTCCTCGGTCTCGCCACGAATGCGACCCAGATCGGCCTCTATGCGATCGTCCCGAGCCTGTTTCCCGCGCAGATCAGGGCGGGGGCCACCGGGATCGCGATCGGCATCGGACGGACTGGATCGGTGGTCGGGCCCTGGCTGGCTGGGACCCTGCTTGGCACCGGATGGTCTGCCGCAGGACTATTTGCCGTGATGGCTGTGCCCTATCTTGTGGGCGTTTTCATCCTGCTTGGGCTCCGGGACTGGCAACGACACTAAAGTTGACTGCGCATAGGCCCTAGCAAAGATCGAACAATCGCGATT
>SBHJ01000330.1 GCA_006226465.1 Alphaproteobacteria bacterium
ATGATCGCGCAGGCGGCGCAGGCGATGGAATTCGGCGCGACCAGCGAGGACATCGCCTATACCTGCCACGCCCATCCGACCCATTCGGAAGCGATCAAGGAAGCGGCGATGTCGGTCCAGGGCAAACCGATCCATATGTGAACATGTCGCCAGGGCGGCGCTTAAAGTGACGAGGTCTGGAATTTGCGACTACATGTGTAGACTCTTGTCGGTGTATCGGCGCATTTGATCGATAGCGGCTGGTTCTGACTGAACAGCTCACACTAGGCAGCCCTGTCGTGAGTTTGTGGGGGGAATTCGCTGTGAGATCAGCTCGCATTTTTGCTCTTTGCTGCCTCCTGGCAGGCGCTTCACCATTGTTTGCCAAACAGTCCCCGGAGCCAACAATTTCGGCCGAGCAAGCCCGGGAAGAGGCAGGCCTCGTTTTTGCCCGCATTGTCGGCAAGCATCCCGATGCATTCTGGCACACCGGCGATGCAGAGTGGCAAGAAGCGTTCCAGGACCTGGCCCGGCGGACCGAGCCGGTCAGTCATGCTGAACATTTCTTTGCCCTTGCAAAGTTCATGTCGATGGCCTTCGATACGCACACGCAAATCTACCCTGAGGCTGACACGCCGGGATTCCAAACTTCCTATCCGATCCGCTTTCGTCTGTTCGAGGAAGGAGTTTATGTTACTGCGGCCGATGAACCCTATCGTGACTGGGTCGGCCTCAAATTGATTTCGGTCGCCGGTCAGCCGATTGAGCAGGTTATTTCCAACCTAGCGACAATATCCTTTGCCGATCACCCGCAGCGCAAGCGGAACTGGGGTGTCGAGTACTGGATGCCGCACCCTGCAGTTTACCGACATTTTGGATGGATGGACCAAGACGGATCTGTCGCAGTCGAGCTCGCACATCCAGATGGCCGCACCGAGCAACTTAGGCTTAAATCAACTAGCCAGCAGAGTTACGACTCGATCAGCCGATCTGGGTCCAACACGGCCTATTTCTGGCCCAAGGGATGGCGGACATTGAACGACCTGGCCCAGGCTCCGCCACCGCTGTCGCGGTCGCGGCTCGACGAGAACTACTGGTTCACCGAAATTGCGGACGGCGAGATGATCTATGTCCAGCTCAACCGCCCATTCGATGCCGCAGGCGGGGAGACACTCTTTGATTTCTGGCTGAGGCTGTTCCAACAAATTTCCGCCAATCACCCGAAGTATAAAAGACTGATCCTCGACGTGCGCTACGATCTCGGGGGCTCGATTTCCTTTTCGCTCCCAGCACCATATCTGGCGCACGCATCTTACCTATGCTGCAAGCCAGGTGGCCTTGTCCTGTTGACTGGACGCGAGACCGTGTCTGCAGGTGCCGTCATTGTAGGCGAATTCGAACGCGCTTCGAGGCCGATCACCATTGGCGAGCCGACTGGCAGTCGTCCAAACATCTTCTACAACCATACGCAGATCCCGTTGCCCCACTCCGGCCTCTTCGCAGAGGCTTCGACCAGCAAATACCTTGCAACGGTCGAAAGCGATAAAAGGGTGATGATCGCACCCGACATGGCCACTCCTGAAAGCATTACCGCGGTACTGCAAGGCAGGGATCTGGCGCTGGAAGCGGCGATCGCACTCACTTCCGAGCAAGCGGAGGCATTCTATTCGCGTGGGCGCAATTACGAAAGCTGGATCCGTCCTTCGCAGGACGCTGCGCAACCAATTGCGCAGTAAGTCGAAAGTCCAAGGCGATATTTTATCGTAGATGACTGGCGGATTCATATTTGATCGCAGACCCTTCGCCGCATAAGAGGGCGCTAGGGGGAACGTATTTGGCCTATCCGAAGCTAACTGACCAGCCAGGTGCAGTGGAGACCGCAGCTGCCATCCGCAGTGGCATATTGTCCCCATCGGAAGCGGTGAAGGCGGCTATTGCGCGGATCGAGAAGCTTGACGTCCACATCAATGCCGTAGTGGTGACCGATTTCGAACGTGCGCTCGAAACCGCCAAGTCGATGGACGGCACTGCGCCCCGTGAAGACCAACCGCTGTTTGGCGTCCCGATGACGGTCAAGGAAAGCTTCAACGTCGCGGGGCTGCCCACCACCTTCGGCCACGTCGAATTCAAGAATTTCATTGCCGCGCGCGATTCCGATGTAGTGCAGCGTCTCAAGCAGGCAGGCGCAATAATCCTGGGCAAGACCAACATCCCACCCGACGTTGCCGACCTGCAGAGCAACAATCCGGTATATGGCCGCACCAACAATCCTCACGACCATAGCAGAGTTGCCGGCGGGTCGAGCGGAGGCTCGGCGGCTGCGGTGGCGAGCGGCATGGTACCGTGCGAATATGGCTCCGACATCGGCAGCTCTATCCGCAATCCGGCGCATTTCAACGGTATCTTCGGTCACAAGAGCAGTTTTGGCTTGGTCAGCCGGCGCGGCCATACCAACCCCCGGCTTGGCGGGCGCGACGTGCACGAAACACCGCTCTCCGTCACCGGACCGCTCGCGCGCTCGGCAGAGGATCTCGCACTTCTGCTGGAAGTGACCGCAAGCAGGCCGCTAGTGTGTCGAGCAAAACCGCTGAGCGAGATGCGCTTCCTTGCCTTGCTTGATCATCCTGTGAGCGAGGTTGATGCTTCGGTGCGCGGACCAATCGAAGCTGCGCTAGG
>SBHJ01000009.1 GCA_006226465.1 Alphaproteobacteria bacterium
ATTGCGGGCAATGCCTTCCGTCCCGGCGATGTGCTGAACAGCCGCAAGGGGCTGACGGTTGAGATCGGCAATACCGATGCCGAAGGGCGGCTGGTCCTGGGCGATGCACTGGCGCGCGCGAGCGAGGAGAACCCAGATCTCATCTTGGACTTTGCCACGCTGACCGGAGCCGCGCGCGTGGCGCTGGGGCCGGACTTGCCGGCGCTGATGGCGCGGCGTGACGAAACCGCCGATGCCCTGATCGCAGCGGGCAAAGCAAATGACGATCCGATCTGGCGCCTGCCGCTGCACGAACCCTATGCCGAATGGCTAAAGTCCGACATCGCCGATACCAACAATACCCATTCGGGCGGCTTTGCCGGGGCGAGCGTGGCGGGCCTGTTCCTCGACAAATTCGTGGGAGAAGGCATCGACTGGGCCCATTTTGACACCTTCGCCTGGCGTCCGGTACCCAAGCCCGGACGTAGCAAGGGTGGCGCGGCCTATGGCCTGCGCGCGGCATTCCACATGCTGCGCGCGCGCTACACCGGCTGATCCGTTAGCGCCCCACCGCGAGGGCGCAGATTGTCAGAAGCAGCATCGCCATATTGGCCGTGAACGCCGCTGCCGAGGCCATATCCTTGACCTTGCCGATCGCTGGATCGTGTGCCGGGTGAAGCTTGTCGCACAGCGCCTCGATCGCGGCATTGGTGATCTCCAACGACCATCCTGCAAAAATCGAGAGGCCAACCAGGGCGATCCACAACGGCTGCGCCTCCGCCCAGACCAATCCTGACAGCAGGGCGAGCGATACGAGCGCATGATCGTGAAGGCTGCGCTCGCTCCTCCAGGCCCAGCGAAGCCCCTGCAAGCTGAACTGCATGCGCGTATGGATTTCCGAGTTCTTCATGACACATGCCTTGTCTGCCGGATCGTCCGGCTCTCCAGGGTTATGGAAGGATCGAGCAGGAACCGCAGCAGCAGCTGGGTCCACGACCGGTGTGAATAGAGTTCGGCATAGTGCCGATCGGCGATCTTGCGGAGCTGTGGCAATCGGCTCCACGCGATCTGCGGCATGTCGTGATGTTCGACATGCATGCCTGCATTGAACACCAACCGGTTGAGCGGGCCGTAATAGGAATAGGTTTCCTGACCCGGCCGCATCTCGAAATGCTCCTGGATCCATCTCGCCCCCAGCGGATGAAGCCCCAATGCAAAGAGGTTCGAAAGTAGGAGATAGGCCAGTGCGCCCCAGCCAAGCCACCACACTATCACCGCATCGAACGCCAGCTGCAGCGCGACATTGGCTGCAGCTCTGTGATCAAACAGGTCAATCCCTTTCATGCGAGCCGGACGAAGCGACTGGAGCAATGGGAAGGCCGCCAGCCATAAGGCCTTGCGCAGCGGTGAATTCCGCACCAGCCGACATTCCCACGCGCTGGCGACATCCGCGTCCAACACGGCATCGCCTTGATAGCGGTGATGCAGCCGGTGGTACTTGCGAAACGGCTCGGCGACCGGAATGACCAGCGGCAGTGAGGCGACGATCCCCGTCCAATGGTTTGCGATGGTCGAACGAAATACCAGATCGTGCGATGCTTCGTGCAGCAAGGCCCAAAGCGCGAGAGCAGCAATCGCACCGATGGCATAGGCCGCGCCAGCAATCGCCCACCACGGCTGGGCTGCAACTCCAAAGGCAATGCCGATCTGCATGATCCAGACCAGCGCAATCCAGCAAGCAGTCCGTGGGTCAGGCCCGATAAGCTGGCGCAACTGCGGAAATGCTTTCAATAGCTCGCGGCGCCGCGCGCGGTGCGGTTCCGGCGATTGCTGCAACCGTTCGTCAATTCCGGTTTCATTGTAATCCTGTGACATAACGATCCCCCTTCCTGGGATCGACATCACGCAAAAGCACACGTGCGCGCAGGTGCATCGAACGACGCATCGTCATGCAACTGTCTGCAACCGCAATGCGCGCCTTGCTTGATTGGCAAACTTGCCCGAAAGCTTTTGCGCGTATAAGCGCGCGCAACCCGCCAGGGGCGGGCCGCAAATATGAGGGACGATGCCGAAGTGAGCGGCGTAGGCACATACCAGCTACCAAAGGGCCCGCTGCGCCTGGCAGGGCCGGTTGTGCAGCCCAAACCGGGTGAGCTGCCGCTGCGTGGCGACCTTGCGCATGTCGCTCTCGCCGGCACCCATCTTGCGGCGCATTATGTCATCCCCCAAATGCGCACCGTCGCCGAAAGCGGGGCAGACATGCTGCTGCAGCCGCGCGAAGGCAGCGATGTTTCGCAGCACCTCATGGATGGCACGCAGGTCGAAGTGCTCGACATCGCGGGCGACTGGGCATGGGTCTGCCTCGGGCCGCAGGGACCGGCAGGCTACATCAAAGGCGATTGCCTCTCGGCCTGAAGCGCCTATTAGGGCGCGCCATGACCACGCGCGTTTTCATTGACGGGGCTGCAGGCACTACCGGGATAGAGATTCACGAACGGCTCGCCAGCCGTAGTGAATTCGAGCTGATCGTCCTGAGCGATGCCGAACGCAAGAGCGATGCCGCACGGCGCGATGCTTTGCACGCTGCCGACATCGCTATCCTGTGCCTGCCTGACGATGCCGCGCGCGAAGCCGTCGCCATGGCAGAAAGCGCTGAGACACGTTTCATCGA
>SBHJ01000320.1 GCA_006226465.1 Alphaproteobacteria bacterium
TCGCGATGCAGACCGCGCGTCTTTCGTACTTGCTCCAACTCCCGTCGCAAACGCGCCATGCGCTGGCGGATCATGCGCCGGTCTGCCTCGATCTGCGTTTCACCCGGGCCGCCAAGGAAGCCAAAGCCGCCCCGCTGCCGCTCTAGGTGGGTCCAACTGCGCACTAGGCGGCTTTGCTGGTAGTCGAGATGCGCCAGTTCGACCTGCAGCCGCCCCTCGGCCGTCGCGGCGCGTTCACCAAAGATTTCCAGGATCAGGCCGGTCCGGTCGATCACCTTGCGTTTCAGCTTTTCTTCAAGATTGCGTTGCTGGATCGGGCTGAGCGCGCCATCGACGATCACCAGCTCTGCTTCGTTCTGTTCGCAAGCGGTGAGGATATTCTGCACCTGCCCCGAACCGAATAATGTATTTGGGCGGGTGGTTCGCACCGGAATAATCTGCGCATCGGCGATCTCGATACCGATCGCCAGCGCCAACCCACAGGCCTCTTCCAGGCGCTCCCGCGCGTCGAGGTCATAACGGATCGCGCGAATGTCCGGGCACAGCACCAGGGCCCGCGCCCCGCGGGTCACCTCGCCAAGCAGGTCGTCGTCGAAGCTCAGTCGTCCTCGCCTTCCCAATCGTCGGTCAGATCGACCGGCGCTGCGGGCTGGATGGTCGAGACCGCGTGCTTATAAGCCAATTGGACGTAGCCGTCGCGTTCAAGCATCATGCAGAACAGGTCATAGGCAGCGATGCGCCCTTGCAGCATCACGCCATTGACCAGGAACATGGTCACCTGCACGCCGACATCGGTCACGCGCGAAAGGAAAACATCCTGTAAAAGTCGCTGCTTCTTGCTGCCTGACTGGCTGGCGAATTGTTCGGCGTCCACCGGTTGCCCGGGCATGATGGTCGAAATCGCATGCTTGTAAACCAATTGCGACTGGCCGTCGCGACGAAGCAGGATCGAGAAATTGTCAAACCAGGTGACAATGCCCTGCAGCTTGACCCCTTTGACCAGGAACATGGTCACCGGAGTCTTGTTCTTGCGAAGGAGGTTCAAGAACGCGTCCTGAAGGTTCATCGGACGATTGTCATCACGCGATTTGCCGCTCTGCGCGCGCGCAGTCAAAGTGTGATCTGCAGACATTATTGTCTCCTATTATTGGCGGCCGCCCTTGCGGTCCACATTCTGGCAAGATCCTGAGACCTTACCGCTGATCTTCCGTATACATGGCGTTTACTCACGACTTCGGCAATCTCGAATTATCGAACCATCGAAGTTTGGCGATTTTCTACTATTCGTCGTCCTCTCGACGATCAGACATTCCGAGGAGCTTGAGCTTGCGATGCAATGCGGAGCGTTCCATCCCGATGAAGCTCGCCGTCTTCGAAATGTTCCCGGAAAAGCGACGAATCTGGATCGTCAGATACTCGCGTTCGAAGCTTTCCCTCGCTTCCCTGAGCGGCGCCGCCATCATGGCCGAAAAGCCCACACCCGATTGGGTCACGTTTTCTCCTGTAATCTCGCCCGGAAGCATGTCCGGCTCGACCTGTTCGAGCCTGTCACGCGGTGCCATAATGATGGTGCGTTCGACCACATTGCGCAACTCGCGCACATTGCCGGGCCAGTCATGCGCCTGGAGCGCTGCCATGGCTTCGTTGGTGATGTCGGGCGGAGTAATCCCCTGCTCGGTCGAATATCGCGTGAAGAAATGCTCCGCCAATGCCGGGATGTCGTCACGCCGCTCGGCCAGGGACGGAATTGTAACCGGAACAACGTTTAGGCGATAAAACAGGTCCTCGCGGAAACGCTTTTCCTCCATCTCCACCGCCAAATCACGTGATGTCGATGACACCACACGGACATCGACACCGATCTGGCGAGTCCCCCCCACACGAACAAAGCTTTGGTCTGTCAGGACGCGCAATATCCTGGCCTGGGTCGACAACGGCATGTCGGCCACTTCATCCAAATAGAGCGTACCACCATCCGCGAGCTCGAGCAGGCCCGGTCTGACGAGGCGTCCATCGGATTCCTCGCCGAACAGCTCCTGCTCGAAGCGCTCGGGAGTGATGCGCGCTGAATTGACGATCACAAAGGCGTTCTGCGCGCGCGGGCTCCAGCTATGCAGCAGTCGTGCAGCGACTTCCTTGCCCGCACCCGCCGGTCCGGAGATGAGCACTCGGCTGCCGGTGTTGGCTACGCGTTTCAGCGTGGCCCGAACCGAATTGATCGCGGTGGAATTGCCCGTGAATTCTTCGCCGCGCGAAAATCCTTCGCGCAATTGGCTGTTTTCACGGCGCAGTCGCTCGGTTTCAGTCGCCCGCTCGACTAGCAGCAACAGGCGCTCCGCTTCGAACGGCTTCTCGATGAAATCGATCGCGCCGCGCCCCACCGCAGATACTGCCGTATCGATGTTTCCATGCCCGGAGAAGATGATGACCGGCAGTTCCGGCTCGCGCGCCTTGATGGCATCCAGCACTTCAAGCCCATCCATCTCGCTGCCATGCAGCCAGACATCGAGAAGCACCAGCGATGGGCGTCGCTCATCGATTGCGGCGAGCGCACCGGAGCTGTCCGCCGCAGTGCGGCAGCTGTAGCCTTCATCGCTGAGCACACCCGCGACCAGTTCGCGAATGTC
>SBHJ01000168.1 GCA_006226465.1 Alphaproteobacteria bacterium
AGGGCTGGTGATTGGACTGGCCGTTGCAGCACTATTGCTGATCGCCAAGCCGTGGCTGATGCCCTGGGGTCTCGACGCCTTGGGAGCTCGGAACGAAGTGCTGGCTGCAGCAAGGACTTATGCCGACATCCGCTACTGGACCGCGCCGGGCGTGATGCTCAACATGGCGCTGATCGGCTATCTGGTCGGGCGACGACAGATGGGCACGGTGCTCACAATCGAGATCGGCTATAATCTAATCAATGTCGCCTTCGGCCTGTTGCTGGCCTTGCAGGTCAATTGGGGCATAGCCGGGATCGGCTGGTCCAGCTTCATCGCTGAGTATGCCAAGCTGGCAGTGCTTGCCGCGCTAGTGCTGCGCGGAAGTTCCGGCGCATCCCTGACCGGTGCACTCAAGGATCGGGCGGTGCTGCATTGGGCCGCGATCCGTCCTTTCCTCAGCCTCAATCGCGACCTGTTCCTGCGCACTGTGGTGCTGACCGTGGCGCTGGCCTCGATCACCCGGCTCAGCGCCCTGCGTGGGCCCGAGGTGCTGGCGGCGAACGGGATCATCTACCAATTGTTCTTGTTTACCGCGCTCTTGCTCGACGGGTTCGAGAATGCCGCGCAGGTGCTCAATGGCGAGCGGCTGGGCGCGCAAGACCGGGCAGGATTTACTGCCTATGTCCGCGCGATCCTGTGGCGCGGACTTGGGGCAGCGGCGCTGGTGGCGCTGTTCTTCCTGTTGTTCGCTGATCCGATCCTGACCAGCTTTGCCGCAACCGAAGGGGTGGCGCGCGAGGCGCATGCACAGGCCTATTGGCTGGCCATCATACCCTTTGCCGGCGTGGCGAGCTTCATCTTCGACGGCGTATTTGTTGGGGCGAGTTGGAGCCGTGCCATGTTGCTGTCGATGGCGGGATCGACATTGGTCTATGCCGCAGCATTGTGGCTCTGCTGGCCACTGGGCAACCACGCACTGTGGGCCAGCTTCACACTGTTTCTGCTGGTCCGTGCCTGCTTCCAAGCCTTGCTGATGCCGGGCCGCATGCGGGCCAGCTTCAGCTCACAATAAAGAAAGGGCCGCGCACCCGAAGATACGCGACCCCCGATCTTGCGTTCACCCCCGGATCAGAAATTGATCCCGGCTTCGATGCCCCAAATGCGCGGTTCGTTGACCATGCCGGTGAGGTTGTTGAAATCGATACCGGCAACTGCCGAAGTGTCATTGGTGATGTTGCGGCCGAACACCGCCACATCCCATCGATCGGTCTTGTAGCCGAGCCGCACACCGCCTTCGAGCTGGTGGCCATCCTGGAACTCAACCGATTCATAGAGGAAGAAATTGATCTTCGAACGATATGACCAATCTGTGAAGAAGTAGAGATCACCATCCCCCATCGGGACGCTGTACTTGCCGGTAACATTGGCAATCCAGCGCGGCGACTGCGGCAGGCTGTTGCCGTCGATATTGACCACCGCAGCCGAGAAGAAGCCAGAGGGCGTCACCACCGGATCGAGCACGGTGCACAGCGAAGTGTCGCCCGGCAGATTGTCGGTCAGCACGCCGCCGCAAGCTGCGGTTGTCAGCCCTGCGTCCTGAATCTCGGTGTGGTTGTAACTGAGCCCGGCGGTGAACAGCAGCTGGTTGGTCGGCGCCAATTCGGCGTCGATCTCGATACCATAGCCGCGCACATTGTCGGCATTGATCAACCGGTTGGCGTTGACGTCGCCGCCCACTGCGGTGAGCTGCGCATCGTTGAGGTCATAGAGATAACCCGCAATGTTGAAGCGCGCACGACCGTCCCACAGGGTCGATTTGAGGCCCGCCTCGTAGGAAGTGATCGTTTCGGATTTACCGACAGTCACGCCATCTTCGAGCGGCGTTGCCGTCGCAGGCGGGAACAGGATACGACCCTGGATGCTTGGAGCGCGGTAGCCGCGCGCGACCCGGGCATAGAGGTTTACATCGTCGTTGGCCTGGTAGGTCAGGTTGGCATCCCAGGTCACCGTGCTGTCGCTGACATCGCGTGTTACCGTCCCCAGCGGATTTTGCAGGAAGTTAGGGAATTGCGTGTCCTTGCTGCGCACGACGACAAAATCGCGCTTGTCGTCATTATAGCGGATGCCGCCAGTGATCCCGAGCTGGTCGGTCAGCTGGTAAGTGACCGAGCCAAACACGCCATAGGCTTTGCTGTGCTGTTCCTGCGTTACGATGATGTTCACGCCGCCGGTCGCGTTGTTCGGATCGCCCAGCGTCGAATAGTTTTCGCTCAAGATTTCGAGGTCTTCATCGAAATAGAAGAACCCGGCCTGGTAGCTGAGCGGCCCGTCGCCATTGCTGGCGATTCGCACTTCCTGGGTGAACTGCTTGAGATGCGGGATCGAGTCACGCGTCTCGGCGGTGAACGGGATATTGCCCGGTCCGGTCAGGTTCGCCGGCAGGAAGTTGGCGCCGAAACCGCCATCGACATCGCCCACTGAAGTCGCATCACCGTTCCAAATGCTGGTGACAGAGATCAGCGAGACAGCGCCCATATCCCAAGTCACGCGGGCTGAGGCGTTCTGGGTATCGACCTTCTGTTCGTTCTGTCCATCGAACGAGACGCGATTGCGATCATAATTGGC
>SBHJ01000328.1 GCA_006226465.1 Alphaproteobacteria bacterium
GTCGATTTTGTCGAGAACTACGATGGCTCGCGGCGCGAGCCCACCGTGCTCCCCGCCCGTTTTCCCAACCTGCTCGTCAATGGCGCGGGCGGCATCGCAGTGGGCATGGCGACCAACATCCCGCCGCATAATCTTGGCGAAGTGATCAACGGTTGCCTCGCCTTTATCGACAATCCCGGCATCTCTACCGAAGAACTGATCGAATACATTCCCGGCCCCGATTTCCCCACAGCCCCGCTCATCCTCGGCCAGTCAGGCGCCAAGGCAGCCTACCTCACCGGGCGCGGTTCGGTGCTGATGCGCTGCAGGCACGAGATCGAAAAGGGGCGTGGTGATCGCGAAAGCATCGTGCTCACCTCGATCCCCTACCAGGTCGGCAAATCTGGCTTGGTGGAAAAGATTGCCGAGGCTGCCAAGGACAAGCGGATCGAGGGCATTTCAGACATTCGCGATGAAAGTTCGCGCGAAGGTGTGCGTGTCGTAATCGACCTGAAGCGCGATGCGACCCCCGAAGTGGTGCTGAACCAGTTGTGGCGTCATACGCCCGCCCAATCGAGCTTTCCCGCAAATATGCTGGCGATCCGTGGCGGCCGGCCCGAGACGCTGACTCTGCGCGACATCGTGCAAAGCTTCATCGCCTTCCGCGAGGAAGTGATTACTCGCCGGACCAAGTACGAACTCAGCAAGGCCCGCGAGCGCGCGCATATCTTGCTGGGGCTGGTGGTCGCCGTTTCGAATCTCGACGAAGTGGTTGTGATGATCCGTGGATCGTCAAACCCGGCGCAAGCGCGCGAAAAGCTGCTCAACAAGGAATGGCCGATCGGCGATATCGCCCAATACATCCGCCTGGTTGAAGCTATCGATCCATCTGCCGATGAGGAAGGTGGCACCTATCGCCTGTCTGAGCGGCAGGTGAAAGCAATCCTCGACCTGCGCCTGCATCGCCTCACCGCCCTGGGCCGCGACGAGATCGGCGACGAGTTGAAGGAACTGTCGCTGGCAATCGAAGAATATCTCTCGATACTGGCCGACCGGGTGAAGTTGTATGGCGTGATGCGGCAGGAGTTGGAGGAAATCCGCGCAACATATGCCACTCCGCGCGTGTCCGAAATAGCGCCCGCCTGGGACGGGCTCGAAGACGAAGACTTGATCGAGCGCGACGAAATGGTCGTGACTGTAACGCTCGATGGTTACATCAAGCGCACACCGCTCTCGACCTTCCGGGCGCAGCATCGCGGCGGCAAGGGCCGCGCCGGTATGTCCACCAAGGACGAAGATGCCGTGTCGGAAATGTTCGTCACCAGCACGCACAATCCGGTGCTGTTCTTCTCGACCGCTGGAAAGGTCTATCGCCTCAAAGTTTGGAAGCTGCCAGAAGGTGGGCCGACCACACGCGGCAGGCCAATCGTCAACATGCTGCCTGCGCTGGACGAAGGTGAGACGATCCGCACCGTGCTTCCGCTGCCAGAAGATGAGGGCAGCTGGGGGGCGCTCTCGGTCGTGTTCGCCACCGCCAAGGGCAATGTCCGCCGTAACAGCATGGACGCCTTCGCCAATATCCCATCGAACGGCAAGTTCGCCATGAAGTTCGATGAGGAAAGCGAGGACCGCCTGATCGGCGTTGCGCTGCTCGAGGCGAGCGATGACGTGCTGCTCGCCACCCGCCAGGGCAAAGCGATCCGTTTTGCCGGGGATGACGTCCGCGAATTCACATCGCGCACTTCGACCGGCGTACGCGGCATGAAGCTGAAAAAGGACGATGAAGTCGTCTCGCTGTCGATCCTCCATCGCGTGGGCACCGATGCAGAAGAGCGTGAGCAATATATCAAGTTCGCCCCATGGAAAGCCGAGAAGGAAGGCGTGCCCGAACTCTCTTTGGATCGCTTCATGGAATTGCAGGCCAGGGAACAGTTCATCCTCACTGTCTGCGCCAACGGCTATGGCAAGGTTTCCTCCGCATACGAATATCGGCGGATCGGGCGCGGTGGACAGGGCATCGTCAACATCGACAATATCAAGCGCAATGGCCCGGTCGTTGCCAGCTTCCCGGTCAGCCATGGCCAGCAATTGATGCTGGTGACTGACCAGGCCAAATTGATCCGCCTGCCGCTTGACCTGCGGCATATGTGCGAAGACGAAGAGGTGGCGGACAAGGCGTTTCGGATCATCGGGCGCAGCAGTGCAGGAGTTCGCATCTTCAATGTTGCCGACAAGGAAACCATCGTCAGCGCGGTGCGGATCGACGAGACCGAAGCGCCTGAGAACGAGGCCGAGGAAGCAGTGGTGGAGGAAATGGCTGGGCGTGGCTCGCCGGATACCTCTCCACATACGACGCCACAAAGCGATCGGGATATCGAAAGCGGTACGGAGGATTAGCAATGCAGGTGGAACCATCCGGCGCATCATGCGGTGCAAGGATCACCGGCGTCGATCTCGCCGGAGAGCTTTCGCCCGGACTGGTCGCGAATATTCGTTCTATCTGGCTGAAACACAAGGTTGTAGCTTTCGCAGATCAGCACATGGATGACGATGCGCTGGAGCGTTTCACGCTGGCAATGGGCGGGTTTGGCGAAGATCCCTTCTTCGCCCCGATCGAAGGCCGGGA
>SBHJ01000096.1 GCA_006226465.1 Alphaproteobacteria bacterium
GCCAGCAGGACCCATGCCTTGGCCTGTGCGGAAAAGCCCTGCTCGATGTGATGAAAGGTACTAAGCCTTTCTTCGGGTAGCTCAGACTTCGCGATGGCTGGCATCACTACGAATGTGACGAACCAGACGCCGCCGATCCAGCCGACAACGGAGACGACATGCAGCACGCGAGCAATAGTGAAGTCGTCGAAGATCATGGTCTTGCCTTTTAGCTGTTATCGCCCGCACAACTTTGATCAGCATCAAATACATCTCGGCTTGCGAGTCTATTCAGGCGATATGAAAACAGACCTTCTCAGCCTTGCGGCTGCTTCGCTGGCGATAGTTTCGCCGACCGCCGCCTTCGCAGATGAGGGCAATGACCTGCCGATCGACCCCTACCTCGATTTGAGGTATCGGCTCGAAGTGGTCGATCAGGCGAATCTGCCGGAAGATGCCACCGCGTCGACGCTCAGGATCAGGGGCGGCGTCGAAACCGACGAGTGGAACGGTCTGAGCGCGCTGGTCGAAGGCGAGGCCGTGGTGCGGATCGGACCAGAAGACTTTAATGATACCACCAACGGGTTGGTCCAATTCCCGGTCGTTGCCGATCCTTCCGATGTGTTGCTCAACCGTGCGTTCGTACGGTGGCGACCCGATCCGGCGATCGAAGCAGTCGCCGGGCGGCAAAAGGTCAACCTCGACAATCAGCGCTGGATCGGTTCGGTCGACTGGCGCCAGAACGATCAGACGTTCGACCTTGCACAGCTATCGGTGAAGCCCGTCGAAGGGGCGTCGATCCAATACTTCCATGCATGGCGGGTCAACCGGATCTTTGGGCTGGATTCCCCTAACGGAATCTGGCGGGACAACGATATCCATGCCCTCAATGCCAGCTACGCCATTCCGTCAGTCGGTACGGTTTCTGCCTATGGCTATTTCCTCGATATCCCCGATGCGCCTGCGGCCAGTTCGCAAACACTCGGTTTGCGCCTGGCGGGCGCGCAGCCGGTGAGCAGCAGTACAAAAATCCTGTACGCCGCCGAATACGCCAACCAGCGCGATCTGGGGCCGAATCCGGGCAATTTTTCTCTCGACTACCTCTTGCTCGAGCCGGGGGTTTCGACCGGTGGTTTCACCGCCAAGGTCGGCTTTGAGCGACTGGAGGGCAACGGATCGACCGGGCTGCAGACACCGTTGGCGACCCTGCACGCCTTCAACGGCTGGGCCGACAAGTTCCTCGCCACGCCGCCAAACGGGCTGCGCGATTTCTATGGCGACGTGAGCTATCGCTTCGGCGACGGATCGCCTCTCAAGGGGTTGTTGTTGCGCGGTATCGTGCACGATTTCAACGCTACCGAGACGGACCTTGCTTACGGACGGGAAGTGAACCTGCTTGCGGTCTATCCGATACGCAAGAACCTTACTGTTTTGGCAAAGTTCGCACATTACGAAGCCGAAGGGTTCAGTGTCGACACCACAAAAGGATGGCTGCAACTCCAGCTTTCGTTTTGAGGTCAATATAGTGAGAGGAACGGGCGCGGTGGGGAAACACGATAACATAGAAATTCTGCGCGAATTCATCGCCGCCTGGTCAAGGCTCGATCCCGATGAGTTGGTGAGCTACTTCGCCGATAACGGCATTTACCACAATATGCCGATCGCGCCGGTTGAAGGACGCGAGGCATTGAGACAGTTCATCGCTGCATTTCTGACCGGCTGGACCCGGACAGAATGGGATATCCTGACGCTGGCAGCCGATGGAGATACGGTGTTTGTCGAGCGTATGGACCGAACAGTCGTTGACGGAAAAACGGTCGAGCTGCCGTGCTGCGGCGTTTTCGAGATGAAGGACGGCAAGATCCAGGTCTGGCGTGATTATTTCGATATGGCGACATACCGCACAGCCATCGAGGGGTAGCGCCTCACCTCGAACATCTCGGGCGTCTGCTCCTTTCCTCGCGCGATAACTCCCAATACCGAGATTGGCGAATAGTGCCATCCGGCCTGACGCTGTCGCGCCCGTTCATCTCACGAAAACCCGCGCTTTCGATCACTTTCGCCGACCGGACATTTTCAACAGCCGCTGTGACACCGATTATCCGCACGCCAAGATGATCGAACATCCAATCCAGGCTGCGGACGATCCCCGTCATGCCCGCGCCCTTGCTTTGTCGGTCGGCGCGGAAAGCACCGCCGATCTCGGCTGCTGAACGATCCGGCCAGATAGTGAAATAGGAGTAGCTGACAATCGCGCCCTCGCCATCGACCTGGACCGCCAGAACCGCCTCTCCTGCGGACTGTCGATCCCTTGCGTCCTGTAGCCACTTGGCAATGCTCTCTCGGCTGATCGGGCAGAGCAAATCGTAGATCGGATCGGATACCTTGGGATCGCGGAGAAGTTCGAAGAGCGCTTCAGCGTCGTTGTAGTTTGCGAGACGATAGCCGGGGCCGAGGAGGCTCAAATCAGCCCGTCTCACAGCATCGCGTATCTTTGCCCCTTCTTCTGGCGCTACCACCAGGCGTGTTTCGGGAGGCGCGCTCACGTCTCGGCGCTCAGCGCAGGTCCGGCGGCACTGGATCGGGCCGCGCATAGCGCTCGAGGCTTTCGAGGTCCTCGAT
>SBHJ01000008.1 GCA_006226465.1 Alphaproteobacteria bacterium
CTCCCTTGACGTGACTTCTGCCAGCTTCCCCGCCATATGCAAGCCATGGCTATGCCCCCCAAACCCTGGCCGACCGGCCTTGCAATGCAATGCGAGCCGCTGGTTCGCCGCGTGCTCGCCCCTAACCCCTCGCCCTATACCTACACCGGCACGCAAACCTATATTGTCGGCGCGGGTGAGCAGGTGGCAGTGATCGATCCGGGTCCGAATGATGCGGCGCATATCGCTGCGATCCTTGCGGCAGTGGGTGATGCCCGGATCTGTGCGATCATGTGCACGCATACGCATCGCGACCATTCTCCTGCTGCCGCCCCCCTAAGCGCGCAAACCGGCGCGCCGATAGTGGGCTGCGCGCCACTGGTGATCGACAGCGACTTGCCGCGCGCAGATGAAGCCTTTGATCCGACTTATGCACCAGATCGTGTACTGGAGGATGGCGAAGCGATGACCGGTCCCGGCTGGACGCTGCGGGCCGTGCACACACCCGGGCACACATCGAACCATCTCTGTTTTGCGTTGGAGGAAAGCGGGGCGCTGTTCACCGGCGATCATGTGATGGGCTGGTCCACCAGCGTGGTCATCCCGCCCGATGGCGATATGGGACACTATATGAAGAGCCTCGAGCGGCTGCAGGCGCGCGACGACCGGGTCTATTACTCCGCGCATGGCGATCCGATCGAAAAGCCCAGGCAATTGGTGCGTGGCATGATTGGGCACCGCCGCCAGCGCGAGAACCAGATCCTTCGGCTGCTGGGAGAAGGTGCTCGCCCGGTGCCGGATTTCATCCCGCATATGTACAAGGGGCTCGATCCGCGCCTTCACAAGGCTGCCGAGATGAGTGTGATGGCGCACCTGCTCGACCTGGAAAAGCGCGGCATGGTTGGTCGCGACGGGGAAGTGTGGCAGACCGCCTAGGCGATCTGATCGTCGTACTTGCCCGCAACAAAAGCTTCAGCCATCGCGAATTTCTGGATCTTGCCTGAACCGGTCATCGGAAATTCCTCGACCCATATCCAATATTGTGGCGTTTTCTGCGGTGACAGCCGTTCGCGGATAAATGCCTTGAGTTCGCCCGAATCGGGCCGCGCAATGCCTTTCGCGCAGCGCATGAAGCAGGCCACCACCTCACCCCATTTCTCATCGGGAATGCCCACTACGGCCACTTCGAACACCGCTGGATGCTCGAGCATGGCGTTCTCGATTTCGGCCGGGAACAGGTTCTCGCCCCCGCGTATGATCATCTCCTTTACCCGGCCGGTGATCTTCACATAGCCGCGAGAATCCATCGTGCCGAGATCGCCAGTGTGGAGCCAGCCTTCGCCATCGATCGCGGCAGCAGTGGCTTCCGGATTATCATTATAACCCGCCATCACATTATAACCACGCGCGCATATCTCGCCCTGCTCACCAATCGCGCAGGTGGAGTTGTCGTTCACATCTCGGATCGAGACTTCCATATGCGGCATGGGCTGGCCGATAGTTTCGCGCCGCTCGACAACACCATCCTCCAGCTGCCCCAGAGTGATCGCGACCGCGCTTTCGGTTTGGCCATAGACCACCAGCAGAGTTGCATCGAACAATTTCTCCGCCTGTGCCGACAATTCCGGCGCCACCATCGCTGCCCCTGACATCAGCGCCCTGACGGATGACACATCGCGTGGGCGACGTGCCAGCTCGTCAACGATCATCGTCAGCATAGTGGGAACGCCGCCGGTAAATTGCACGCCCTCGCTTTCGACAGTATCGAGCAGCATGGCAGGATCGAAATGTGGCATCGGGATGAAGGTCATCCCCATACCCAGACAGCCGAACATGAAACACGAGGCGCCTGCATGGAACAATGGCGTTGGTGTAAGATCAGTGTCGCCGGGCTGACAGCCCCAGCGGCGCATAATGTCCGTATTATTCTGCAGCACGGTCCAGTGCCTGATTTGAACCCCCTTGGGAAATCCCGTTGTTCCGGAGGTGTATTGGATCTGCAGGATGTCATCAGGGCCGGCTTCATTCAGTTGGCCGCGATCATGTCCGTCATACATGGCATCTAAATCAGTCAGGTCGATGTGGGTGGCGACCTTCGGCAAATCAGCGCCGGCTTCGGCGACGATCGGTGCGAGCGGCGTACCGCGCGCTTGAGTACCGTGATAGATTCCCGCTGCGTCTGACTGGCTCAGGACATAGTTGAGCTCGCGCGCGATATAGGCCGGATTGACCGTCACCACGGTCAGCCCCGCCAGCGCCGCAGCATATTGCGTCAGGACCCATTCGGGGCAATTCATGGCATAAATCGCAATCCGCGATCCCGGGGCATGGCGCGATGCCAAAGCTCGGCCCAGTTTCTCGCAATCCGCCAGCAGCTCGGAATAGGTCCAATCGCGACCCATCCGCCCATTGGGAAGCAGTTCGCGCAGCGCAAGCTGATCGCCCCGTTCGGCTGCCTGTTCGCGCAGCAACCCGCCGATCGTCATCTCACGAAATGGTGTATCCGCCTGCGCCGGAAAATGGGATTCGCTCAGCTCAACCTTGTACATTGTCATCCCTCCCAAGCTGACAATAGCGTCGATTCGAACAGCTTATAGCACGGGCACGACAGACGCGA
>SBHJ01000203.1 GCA_006226465.1 Alphaproteobacteria bacterium
TTGCCCGCGATGGTCGCCGATCCGGTCCGTCTGGGCATGGTTCTGGTGGCCCTGCTGTTCGTGATCGACGTTCAGATCGGAACGGTCGGCTACCTTGTGACTTTGCGCCCACTCGATGCGCATATCCGCAGCGGCAATCCTTTGCTGGGCGGCTGGCTGGCAGCGCTGATCTGCTATCCGCCGTTTGTCTGGGGCGTGATCGGCAATGGCGACGTGTTGAGCTATGAGCACGATGTTGCGGGCTGGGGGCACTGGTTTGCAGGCAACGATGTGTTGCTATGGATCTGGGCTGGCTGGCTTGCCTTTCTCACCGCAATCTATGCCTGGGCGACGGTGGCGTTCGGCATCCGCTTTTCAAACCTGACCTATCGCGGTGTGCTGACCAACGGGCCGTATCGGTTCACCCGGCATCCGGCCTATCTCTCGAAAAACCTGTTCTGGTGGTGTTCGGTCATGCCGTTCCTGGTGACCAGCGGTTCGGCGGTGGATGCGATCCGCAACACCTTCTTCCTGCTGTGCGTCAATGCGATCTATTACTGGCGGGCCAAGACAGAAGAGGCGCACTTGCTGGCGGAAGATCCGAAATATGTCGCCTATCACAGCTGGATGGAACGGCATGGATTGATCACCGCGCCTTTGGCCAGGCTGCGTGATCGCATTGGTTCACGGCGTCCAGAGGGTGCAGTGGCCGAACCCGCTGAATAATGCCTAGATCGGCGTTCCTTCGTCGGTATCATAGATCCGCAAATTCCGCTCGCTAGCGCCGATCTCGCCGATCGCTGAGCGCCATTCCGCCATGTGCGGGGCATTAAAGTGAAGCTTTAGGGCGTCCATGTCGCGCCAGGCTTCGGATACATGCATGATCTGCGGATCGAGTACGTCACGGGCATAGGCGTATCGGATGCAGCCTTCTTCCTGCCGCGTGGCGAGGATGTTCTTCTCCATCGCTTCACGCGCCTGTTCGAATCCGCCATCGGCAATCCGCACCGTTCCCACAACCAAGATCATTGCCGCCTCCTCGCTAAAAGCTGTGCTCGTAGATACGGGTGATGTCGCCCGCCCATTCGCCATGGTAAAGGTCGAGCAGTTTCTGTGCGGGTACCTTCCCGCTCGCCACGATCTCTTCGAGCGGCTTGAGGAAGCCGGTCTCGTTGTCGCCCACAGAGTTGAGCTGGCCTCGCGCTGCCAGTCCTTGGCGCGAAATCGCGAGAACTTCTTTGGCGAGGTCGCGAAGTTTGCGACCGCCGGGTATATCGGCATCGAGCGCCAGTTTGGGCACGGCATTGCGCAGTGCCTCGCGCTCTTCCATGGTCCAATGTTTGACAAGGTCCCACGCCGCATCGAGCGCCGCGCTGTCGTACAATATCCCGACCCAGAACGCCGGGAGGGCGCAAATCTTTCGCCACGGCCCGCCATCGGCCCCGCGCATTTCGAGGAAGCTCTTGAGTCGCACTTCAGGGAAGGCGGTTGAGAGGTGATCGATCCAGTCGCTGGCGCGTGGCTTTTCGCCGGGCAGGACCGAAAGCTTGCCATCGAGGAAATCGCGGAAGCTCAGGCCCGCCGCGTCGATATATTTGCCGTCGCGGAACACGAAATACATCGGGACGTCGAGCATGTAGTCCACATAGCGTTCGTATCCGAAGCCATCCTCGAATACGAAGGGCAACATGCCGGTGCGGTGTGGATCGGTGTCGCTCCAGATGTGGCTACGATAGGAGAGATAGCCGTTGGGCTTGCCCTCAAGGAAGGGCGAATTGGCGAACAGCGCGGTGGCGAGCGGTTGCAGCGCCAGCGAGGTGCGGAACTTCTTCGCCATATCCGCTTCGCTGTCATAATCGAGATTGACCTGGATGGTGCAGGTCCGCAGCATCATGTCGAGCCCCAAGGTGCCAACGCGCGGCATGTGGCGCATCATGATCTCGTAGCGCCCCTTGGGCATGATCGGCAGCTCTTCGCGGGTCTTGTCGGGCCACATGCCCAATCCCAGGAAGCCGACCCCGCACTGCTCGCCGATCTGCTTCACCTGGGTCAGATGCCGACCGGTTTCGGCGCAGGTCTGGTGCAGGTTTTCGACTGTTGCGCCTGATAGTTCAAGTTGTCCGGCGGGTTCGAGGCTGACGGTACCGTCGCTGCCCTTCATGGCAATGACCTTGCCGTTCTCTTCGATTGGTTCCCAGCCGAACTGCTGCAAATTCAGCAGGATGTCGCGAATGCCGCAAGGTTCGTCATAGGACAGCGCCCGGAAGCTCTTTCGGCAGAATACCAGCTTTTCGTGCTCGGTGCCGATCCGCCAGGCGGCCTTGGGCTTTTCACCGGCCTGCATCGGCGCAACCAGTTGGTCGCGGCTTTCAATGATCGGGTCGTCTGCCCCGGATTCTTCACGTGTGCTCATTAAGTTGCCTTATAAAACGGGTCTGGCCGGAGCCAGCAAATTATTCTTTGCGGTCTGTAGTTTCGCTCCAGTCGCCCATCGTGCCCATCCACAGTGCAGTCCCCACAATCGCGGCAGTTTCGCCGCGCAGGATGCGTGGACCAAGCGTGATTGAACGCGCCTGCGGGAGCTGCGCAATTGCCATTCTTTCAGCATGTTCGAA
>SBHJ01000186.1 GCA_006226465.1 Alphaproteobacteria bacterium
CCTCCGTCTCCGCCACCGATTTTTGAACCGTAATCAGGTCGCCTGGACGCCCTTCAAGGCGCGCTCGCGACGAGCAGCTTTGAATCTTCACCTTGCGATTTCAGGCTTGTGGCATCTCCAAGTGCAACCATGCCGGGTTCAAGCACCCCCGAAGGCGTGCCGTATCTTCCGGATATCGGCACAAGAAAGCTCTCACCTCCCGCCACCTGCGCCAGCGACAATGCGCCCACTGCCAGTTCGAGGCGAAAGTATTTGCCTTCCGTGAGCAGGTGTAGCCCATCCCCTGCTGGAGCATGTCCGCAGGCACCGCGATAGGGGCCGCGCTCCGACACAGCCATGCCATCGTCCAGATGCAGTTCGCGCGGGCGCCCATAATCGTAGAGGCGATAGGTTACATCGACGTTTTGCTGGATTTCGACCAGTTGCACGCCTGCGCCGATCGCATGCACCGTCCCGGATGGAATGTAGAACCAATCGCCTGATTTCACCGGCTTCCAATCCAGCAATTGCTCGATCTCGCCTGAAAGAGATGCCTCGCGCAGCTGGCTGGCTGACAGCTTCTCGGTCAATCCGATCCCCAGGCGCGCTCCTTCTTCAGCTTCGGTCACAAACCAGCATTCTTCCTTGCCCGATCTGAAGCCGCGGGCCCGGGCATAAGAATCATCGGGGTGGACCTGAACCGAAAGCTTGTCCGTGGTGAACAGCCACTTGCACATGAGGGGCAGTGGATCGTTCTGCCGATCGAACCAGATCTCGCCAACCTTCTCGGCCCGCCCACCGAAATGTGGCGGTAAGCTTGCCTGCCCCCACGGCTTTTCCACGAAATGTCGCGGCAGGATCTCAATGCTCACGCGCGCCCTTCCCATTCCAGGCGACGATCAGGCCGCCAAGGTGCAGTTAGGTCAAGGAAAGGCTCTACGGCAAGGGCCGATCAGTCGACGCCGTGTTCCTTGCGGGCGATTTCATGCAGCCATGCGGCGTGCTGCGGAGCCTGCTTGGTGCGGCTCCATTCCTCGAGCATCAACGGGGCAACGCGCTTCAATTCGGAATATTGTTCTTCCGTGCCGATATCGGCGGCCAACTCCACCCGGTGGCCATTGGGATCGAAGAAATAGATCGACTTGAAGATGCCGTGATGGGTCGGACCGAGCACATCGATGCCCAACCCCTCGATATGATCCTTGGCGGCCAGCAATTCCTCTTCCGAAGCCACGCGGAAGGCGAGATGCTGAACCCATTCGGGCGTATTGGTATCGCGCCCCATTTCGGGCTGGTTGGGCAGTTCGAAGAAGGCGAGAACATTGCCGTTCCCCGCGTCGAGAAACACATGCATGTAAGGATCGTATGCGCCGGTTGAAGGCACATGGTTCTCGGCAAAGGCGGTGGTGTAGTCCATGCCCAGTACCTTGCCGTACCATTCGACCGTTTCCTTCGCGTCCTTGCAGCGATAGGCTGTATGGTGGATCCCGGCGAGATTGATCGCGCTCATTGTACAGACTCCACTTCCAATACGCCGCGCCGAATCTGGTCGCGCTCCATGCTTTCGAACAATGCCTTGAAATTGCCCTCGCCGAAACCGTCATCGCCCTTGCGCTGGATGAATTCGAAGAACACCGGGCCAACCTGCGTTTCGGAGAAAATCTGCAGTAGCAGGCGCGGCGTACCTCCTTCCGTCGTACCGTCGAGCAGAATGCCGCGCATTTGCAGCTCATTCGGATCCTCGCCATGGCCGGGAAGGCGCTCTTCGAGCATATCGTAATAAGTAGCTGGCGGCGCGGTCATGAAAGGTACGCCGAGCGACTTGAGCTTATCCCAGCAGGCGATCAGATCGTCGCAGATCAGCGCGATATGCTGGATACCCTCGCCGTTGAACTGGCGCAGGAATTCCTCGATCTGGCCCTTGCCGCCTTCCCCCTCTTCATTGAGCGGAATGCGGATCTTGCCATCAGGCGCGGTCAACGCCTTGGAGGTGAGGCCGGTATATTCGCCCTTGATGTCGAAGAAGCGGATCTCCTGGAAGTTGAACAGGCTCTCGTAATAGTCCGCCCAATACTTCATCCGCCCGCCATAGACGTTGTGCGTGAGGTGATCGATCAGCTTGAAGCCGGCACCGACCGGGTGCTTCTCCACACCGGGCAGATATTCGAAATCGATGTCATAGATCGAAAGGCCCACTCCCTTCTCATCTTCGTAGCGATCGACCAGGTAGAGGATTGCCCCGCCAATTCCGCGGATCGCCGGGATATGAAGTTCCATCGGGCCGGTTTGAACCTGGACCGGCTCGGCGCCCTGTTGCAGCAAGTGGGCATAGGCCAGCCTCGCATCGCGCACGCGAAAGGCCATGCCGCAGGCCGAAGGGCCATGTTCGCGCGCGAAGAACCATGCTGCGCTCTTCGGTTCGTAATTTGCGATCAGGTTGATTTGTCCCTGCCGCCACAGGTGCACATCCTTGCTGCGGTGCGTGGCAACATGGGTGAAGCCCATCGTCTCGAAAACAGGTTCGAGAATACCTTTTGCAGGCGCACAGAATTCGACAAATTCAAAGCCATCAAGGCCGGCGGGGTTGTCAAACAGATCGGGCATTG
>SBHJ01000169.1 GCA_006226465.1 Alphaproteobacteria bacterium
CCCGCCGCGCCAGCACCTTCGACCACGGTCTTTTCGATCTGGAGCAGCAATGAAACCGCGGTCTCGAGCGCCTCCTCATCAACCAGGACAATATCGTCGACCAGTTCGGCAATCACCTTGGAGGTGAATTCGCCCGGAGCCTTGACCGCAATGCCCTCGGCCAGAGTATCGCCGCCGCAATCCATCTCCTCGCCCTTCACATGGGCGTACATCGAGGGAAACAACTGCGCCTGGACGCCGATCACTTCGATCGCGGGATTTATTGCCTTGGCCGCAGTCGACATGCCGGAAATCAACCCGCCACCACCAATTGGGACCACCAGGCAATCGAGATCGGGTTGATCTTCCAGCATCTCCAGCGCGACAGTGCCCTGCCCTGCCGCCACAATCGGATCGTCAAAGGGATGGATGAAGGTCAGTCCCAGTTCCTGTTCCAGCTTGCGCGCATGGGCATAGGCTTCGTCGAAAGTCTCACCCTCGAGCACCACCTGGCCGCCGACACTCTGCGTCTGCATGACTTTGACCGTCGGCGTGGTGCGCGGCATCACGATGGTCACCGGCACACCCAACCGGGTACCGTGATACGACAAGCCCTGGCTGTGGTTGCCGGCAGAAGCAGCAATCACGCCGCGCGCACGCTGCTCCTCGTTCAGATGCAGCAAGGCATTGAGCGCCCCGCGTTCCTTATAGGCGGCGGTGAACTGCAGGTTCTCGAACTTCAGCCAGATCTCGCAGCCGGCAATGTTCGACAGCGTTATCGAATGCATCAAGGGCGTACGCACGACTGCGCCGGAAATCCGCGCTGCAGCGGCACGAACATCATCGACGGTGAGCGCTTCAAGTGCGCTTGCGGAGCTGGCGGTAGCCGGTTTGGCAGTCATAACGGGTGCGCGTTAGGGGTTTGGTCTCGCGACCGCAACGCGAAACAATTTGCAGCGCGACAATTTGCGTTTAACCCCGCCGCCATGAGCAACAGCCAAAAAGTCGCATTTATTGGCCTGGGCGTGATGGGTGGGCCGATGGCCGGACACCTTGCCGCCGCGGGTCACCACGTCACTGCCTACAATCGCACCGGCGCCCGGGCCCAGGACTGGTTCGAAGCCCAGCAGGAAAAGGGTGGCAACGTCCATCTTGCCGAAACGCCGTCAAAAGCGGCTCGAGATGCGGATATCGTCTTTACCTGCGTAGGCAATGACGAAGATCTGGCCTCTGTAGCGCTGGCAAAAGATGGTGCGCTTGGTGCCATGCGCGAAGGCGCGTTGTTCGTCGATCACACCACCGTCTCTGCCAATATGGCAAGGCAGATCGAACAAGAGGCACTGGCTCGCGGTCTCTTCGCGGTAGATGCCCCCGTTTCAGGTGGACAGGCGGGAGCCGTAAACGGCACGCTCTCGATCATGTGCGGCGGGTCGGCGGAAGCGATGGAGCGCGCGGCACCAGTGATGGAATGTTATGCTTCGCGGATCGTCCATGTAGGCGAAGCTGGAGCGGGCCAGACCGCCAAGATGGCCAACCAGTTGTGCATTGCCGGCGTGCTCGGCGGACTATCAGAAGCAATTCGGCTGGCCGAAGCGGCCGGGCTCGACATGGACAAGACTTACGAGGCCATATCGGGCGGCGCCGCGCAAAGCTGGCAGATGAACAATCGTTGGAAGACCATGGTCGCGGGCGAATTTGACTTCGGCTTTGCGATCGACTGGATGCGCAAGGATCTCGGCTACGCGCTGGCGGAAGCACAAAGCCTTGGCCTTGAAACACCGGTTTCCGCGCTAGTCGACCGGCTTTACGCCGAAGTTCAAGCCGCAGGTGGTGGACGCATGGATACCAGCGCGCTGATAACCCGATTATCCAGAGGACATAGCAAGTGACCATCCGATTAGCTCGTTTCGCGCTTGGCCTGACCGGGGCAATCGCCCTCGCCTGCGGTAGCCCCGCCTTGGCCGACACATTGGTCGACAATGTCGATGGTATCACTATCGGGACCGATGGAAAGGTTCTGCGCTTTACCGGCCTGGTGATCGACGATGAAGGCCGCGTGGCGCAGGTCCTCAAGCGCGGCGAGGAACGCCCCCGCACCGACTTCCAACTCGATGGCAAGGGGCGGGTCATGCTGCCGGGAATGATCGACGCCCATGCGCATGTCATGGGTATCGGTTTCGGCGCGTTGACGCTCGACCTGTCGCAAACCACCTCGCTTGAAGATGCGCTGGCCAAGATCGCCCAGTTCGCAGCCGAAAATCCGGGCCGACCATGGATCATCGGCAGGGGATGGAACCAGGAGAAGTGGGGATTGGGCCGGTTCCCGACAGCAGCGGAGCTCGATGCTGTGGTGTCTGACCGTCCGGTTTGGCTCAGCCGGGTTGATGGCCACGCAGGGTGGGCAAACTCCGTGGCGATGCAGCGCGCAAACCTGAGCGCCACCACCGCCGATCCTGTTGGCGGGCGGATCATTCGCAAATCCGGTTCTCAGTCACCCGAAGGCGTTCTGGTCGATAATGCGCAATCGCTGATCGACGCGGTTGTGCCCGCCCCTCGCCCTGCAGACCGCGATCTGGCCCTGGCCAAGGCACAAGAAATTCTGCTTGCTTATGGCATCACTGGCGTCGCCGACATGGGGAGCAGCCTGGAAGACTGGCAGGCCTTTCGCCGGGCGGGCGATCTGGGAATGTTGCGGGTCCGGATCATGGCTTATGCCGACAGCGTCAACTCAATGGAATCGATAGCCGGTCCGCGCCCGACACCCTGGCTTTATGATGACCGGCTGCGGTTGAACGGCGTCAAGCTTTACATGGATGGGGCGCTCGGGTCCCGAGGGGCATTGCTCAAGCAGCCTTACGCCGATGAGCCAAGCCATCGCGGGTTGCCGCTGCTCTCGCCGGCGCAATTGCGTAACCAGATGAGCCGGGCTGCGCTCGACAATTTCCAGGTCGCCGTGCATGCCATTGGCGATGCTGCCAATGCCGAGCTGTTGGCCGCGATCGCTGAATTGAGCGAAACCTACTCGGGCGACCGACGCTGGCGGATCGAGCATGCCCAGATCGTTGATCCCGCCGATCTGGCGAAGTTCGGTGAACACGGCATCATTGCATCGATGCAGCCGCTGCACCAAACATCGGACCGGCTAATGGCGGAAGCGCGGCTAGGGCCTGATCGGCTGGGTGGGGCTTACGCCTGGCGCAGCATGGAAAGGGTTGGGTCGACACTCGCATTTGGCTCTGACGCGCCGGTCGAGCCGGCAGACGTCATGGCCGGTCTGGCGGCAGCGATCAGCCGGACCGATGCCGATGGCCAACCATTTGGCGGCTGGCTGCCGCATGAGACGATCTCTAGAGAAGATGCCCTGACCGCCTATACCCTGGGCGCAGCCTATGCCGGGTTTGCCGAAAACCTGTTCGGACGGCTCGTGCCCGGTGAGCATGCCGATTTCATCCTGGTTGATCGCGATCCGCTGCTTGCGTCACCGCAAGACATTCGCACGATTTCCGTGTTCGAAACCTGGGTTGGCGGGAAGCGCGTCTATTCTTCGTTCAAGTAACGAAAAGCACTCGCCAAGACGTCACGAATTAATTCATTGTTAAGTAATTGGCGGCAATTGAGACTTGGGTTTCAACGAATTGTATAAAACGGACACGGGTTGCAGTTGATACTTTACGAGGGCGAAGCGAATCAGTCGACGTCATGAACTGAGGCATCAGGCCCAATTCAGGATAAAGGCTGGGGCGATTTTGCCGCGCAGGCGGATAAAACATTCAATTTGGTGGATTTTTAGAACAACTTATCGCAGCTCTCGATAAATTCGGGCTTGCCACTTTGATCTTGGTGGTTTAGTTGGTGTCTGTCTTTTGAAAACGATCGCAGAGTTAGGAGACGATCACATGAAGTTCCGTACACTTGCCGCTGCAGCCGCAGCAATCACCGTTGCAGCCACCCCGGCAATTGCCGAGGCTTCGTTTGATCGTGTCGCTGCTCCCGTTTCGGGTGAGAGCGAGCTCGAAGGCGGTTCGGGCATTCTGCTGGCAGTCCTCGCGGCTGCTGCAGTTATTGCTGGTATCGTCCTTGTTGCCGATGGTGGCAATGACGATCCCGTCAGCGCCTGATCCTAATCGATCTTGAAAAATCAAGGGGTCCCGATCGGGGCCCCTTTTTTTGCGTGTCCCAATCCATGCGCAAGCAAACTAACCGCTCTATTCTCTGGACGAGCTAGCCTCGCCTGCCAGCTCTGGCTGTAATGCTTCGCCTGCCGAATCTGCTTCGAGATCGGGCTTCTTGTTGCCACGTTCCTGCCAACGCATCACCAGCAAGGCTCCCTCAAATAGGAGCATGAGCGGGATCGCCAGGATCAGTTGCGATCCAGGATCCGGTGGGGTGACTACCGCGGCCAACGCAACGATAATGACAATTACATAACGCCGCGCAGAGGAAAGCTGCTCCCGACTTACAATTCCAGCGCGATTGAGCAACAGCAGCAGTACCGGCAGCAGAAAGCTCATCCCGAAGGCCAGGATGAACTGCATCACGAGTCCGAGATAGTCTCCGGCCGACGGCAGGGCCTCGATCTTCAGTCCGCCTGCCTCACCGCCGAAGCCCAGGAACCAGGCGAATGCGGTGGGCATAACGACGTAGTAGGCCAGCGCCGCCCCGGCCACGAATAGCACCGGGGTCGCGATCAGGAACGGAAGAAACGCCTTCTTCTCTTTCGCGTAGAGTCCGGGCGCGACGAACGCCCAGAGTTGGTTCGCGATGATGGGAAAGCTTACGAAGAATCCGGCAAACAGCGCTACCTTTAGTTCGACGAAGAACACCTCGTAGAGCTTGGTGAAGATGAGCTGCCCCTCGCCGTCAGGAAAGGCATCTTTCAGAGGCTGGATCAGGAACCCCAGTATCGGATCGGCGAAGTAAAGGCAGACGCCAAAGCCAATGGCTAACGCCAGTAGGCTGCGCATCAGGCGTGAGCGCAATTCGATCAGATGGTCAAGCAGCGGCGCCTGCGTCTCATCGATGTCCTTGATCTCGAATGCCATGACCTGGATCAGTCCTCCGCCGCCGACTTGCCCAAGGGAAGTTCTGGTTCGCCGGCTGGCGTCTTTGACCCTGCCGCCGGCTCTGCTTCGGTCGCGGGCACTTCGGGCAGGAGATTGGCGGGTGCGCCGGTTGCAATGTCAGCAATCGCATCACCATTGCCATCGTCCGAAGTGCCCATAATCGCCGCATTCTGGGCCTTCCACTGCTTCTCCATGTCCTCCAGTTCGGCCTCACGGATCATCGCATCGATCCCGGTACGGAAATGGCTGGACACCCGGCGCATCTTGCCGATCCAGCGCCCGGCCATGCGCATTGCGCGCGGCATATCCTTGGGGCCGATCACAAGGATCGCCACGATCACGATTACAAGTAGCTCGCTGGCGCCGATATCGAACATGACAGTCTCGGCGATTGCCTCGTCTAATTAATTCGCGCTGTCACTGCGCTCCGCAGGGGCCGCATCGGCGGTCGCGCTCGGCTCCTTGGCGGTCGCTTCGATCTGCGGCGCAGGCTTGGCGGGCGTTTCCGACCCTTCGTTCATACCCTTCTTGAAGCTGTTGATGCCCTTGCCGAAATCGCCCATCATTTCGGAAATCCGGCCTCGCCCAAACAGGACCAGGATAACGAGTGCGATGATAATCAGCTGCCAGGGACCAAGGCTCATGGGAAGTCTCTCAAACGGGATGGGAAGCGCAATATAGGCCCTAGAAAGGCGAAGCGCCAGTCAGGCTTGCGATTCGGAAGAATATTCCTCTGCATCTTCCTCGGCGCCGCTGTCGGCTTCTTCTTCGCGATCCATCGCCGCCTCAAGCGCGTCATCGACCGGGTCGAGCAGGCCAGCCGCGCGCAATTCATCAATTCCGGGCAGGTCGCGTCGGCTGGAAAGGCCGAAATGTTCGAGGAATTCGGGCGTAGTGGCGTAGATCACCGGTCGTCCGGGCACTTCGCGGCGACCGGCGAGCTTGACCCAGCCCGCCTCCATCAGAACGTCAAGCGTGCCCGCGCTGGTCTGGACGCCACGAATTGACTCGATTTCCGCCCGGCTGACCGGCTCATGATAGGCGACGATCGCCAGCACCTCGGTCGCCGCACGGCTCAGCCGCCTTACCTGCTCGCGCTCCCGCCGAAGCAGGTGCGCGAGATCGGGAGCGGTTTCGAAGTGCCAGCGCTTGCCGCGCTCGACCAGATGGATGCCGCGACCACGGTAATACTCCTCAAGCGCGTGCAGCGCCTCGCGCACCTCGGCAGCATCAATTCCGCCCAGATGGCCTGCCAGCACTTCCACCGTCAGCGCATCTTCGGAAGCGAACAAGGTCGCTTCAACCGCGCGCATCACCTCGTCAGGCTTCTCACTCATTGCCCGATCCTCCGCAGCCGCAGAGACCCGAATATCTCCTCCTGGGCAATCTCTGCCCGGCCCTGCCGGGCCAATTCCAATGCCGCAACAAAGCTCGAGGCGAGCGCCGATTTGCGCAGGCGCGGCTCGGCATGCTTGGGCAGAAATTCGCGCAAGTCCATCCAGTCGAGTGTTACCCCAAGCATGGCAGAGACCCGTTCAAGCGCGCTTTCAAGCGTCATCACCGGACGATCGAAGACGTGATAGATGCGTGGAGCGGTGCGCGCCTTGACCTGGCCATAGGCCTGGATCAGCGCAAAACTGTCGCATTTCCATTGCGTCTTGCGGTCGATCCGGATGCCTTCGGGCGCTCCGCGCAGGAAAATATCGCGCCCGATCCGGTCACGCCCCATCAGCCGCGCCGCCGCCTCGCGCATCGCGCCCAGCCGCTGCAGCCGCAACTGCAGCCGCAGCGCCAGTTCCTCGGCACTTGGCTCTTCCTGCTCGTCTCGCGGCAAAAGCAGCGCCGATTTGAGGTAAGCCAGCCATGCCGCCATGACCAGATAATCGGCCGCCAATTCCAGTCGTAGCGCTTCGGCACGCTCGATATAGCCAAGATATTGATCGACCAGCGCCAGTATCGAAATCTGCCGCAAATCGACCTTTTGCCGCCGGGCCAGATCGAGCAGCAAGTCGAGCGGCCCCTCCCAACCGTCAAGCTCCAGATAGAGCGCGTCGTCCGCTCCCTTGCTGCCTGCTGGACCGATCCAGCCTCCTTCGGCATCGTCCGCCTGGGGCGCGTCGAACAGCAAGCCGTCTTCGTTCATGCCGCCTCTCCTGCCGCTGCCATCAGCGCATCGCGTTTGGCAAGCAATTGCGTGCGGCCCGTGCTTTCACCGGGAATGGCAGCATAGGACAGGGCGCGATCGAGCCGTTCGGCGCTGAGCTCACTCATCCGCGGGAGCGCATTTGCGATGCCCATCATATCGTCCATCCTGGCCCAGCAGTTGAGCACCAGGTCGCATCCAGCCGCATTGGCTCGGGCTGCGCGCTCCGGGATCGTGCCGCTCAAAGCCTCCATATCGATGTCGTCGGTCAACAGCAGGCCGCCGAACCCGATCCGCTTGCGGATGATCTCGCCCACAATGAAGGGCGAAAGCGTGGCCGGGTTCTCTGCATCCCATGCCGTAAACAGCAAGTGTCCGGTCATCCCCATCGGCGCATGCCGCAAGGCGCGAAACGGCGCCAGATCCTGCTCCAGTTCATCCTCGCTCGCTTCGACCCGCGGCATTTCCTTGTGGCTGTCACACATGCTGCGCCCATGCCCTGGCATATGCTTGATGCAGCCAACCACGCCGCCGCGTGCCAGCCCATCGAGGATCGCGCGACCGATCGCAGCAACTTGCATGGGATCGCTACCAAGTGCCCGATCGCCGATCACGTCGTGCGTCCCAGGCTGGCGGACATCGAGCGGGGGATGAAAATCGACCGTTACACCCATCTCGGCCAGTTCGATCGCCAGCGCCTCGGCATTGACCCGCGCCGCCTCGATCGCGCTGGCAGGAGCTGTGCGGTAGAGCAGGTCAAATGCTTCGCCGGCTGGATAGGCGGTCCATTGCGGCGGCTTCATCCGCTGGACGCGGCCGCCTTCCTGATCGACCGAGATGAACAGCCGCTCACGCCCATGCAGCTCGCGCAAATCATCGGTCAACCGCCGCAATTGCTGCGGATTGTCACAATTGCGCGCAAACAGGATGTAGCCCGCTGGATTGGCGTCCTTGAAGAAGGCACGCTCATCCACCGTCAATTCAAGTCCAGCGATCCCGAAGATGGCAGGCGTCATGGGAGGAAAAATCGCAACAAAAGGTGCGCGCGGCAAGTTTCGCTATTGTTAGCGCGGGGGAAAACGGCGCAATCCGGCACCGTTTCGCCGCTGATCTCACCTTCTCCTAACGTTTGACCTGGCAAGCAACCCCATCAGCCTTGAGCGCGGCACATAATGCCTGTGCGCCGGGCACGTCGCCAGAAATCGCCTGCAGCCTATAGACCGTCCCGATGTCCGCCTGTCCCTTGACCACGCGATGGGCAACGCCGCTCAACGCATCGGTCTGGCGCTGGAGTGTTACCCAACCGGCTTCAGCAGCCGCGCGCGAACCATAGGCTCCAACCTGGACACCAATGCCCGCCTGGTCCGAAATCTTTTCTTCGGTGGTGCGGGTTGAGATCGAAGGGGCGGCAACTTCTGCAGGAACCGGCGTGGCCGGCGCATCTGTGGCCTTGATCTTTCCTTCGGTAACCTTGCCCTCGCCGACGCCGGGCGCAACATTGCCGGTGCCGGCAAATTGCTTGCCGCCCGCATCCTGCGGCTTTTCCTTGTAAGGCCCGGCCGGGGCTTCGATTGTGCTGCCGTCTGCTACGAATTCCTTGGTGGATGCGCGATTGGACCACCACCACAGCCCGCCGATCGCTACTGCCAGCAGCACCAACAGCACTGCAGCAAAGCCCACAATCCGTGCCGTATCGACAGCGCCTGCCCCCTCGTATTCCTCGGATTCGAGCCAGGGCAGGCTTTCATCATCGCTCAGCGCGAGCTCGGCGTCCCCATCGGTCGCACCCATATCCCATCCCCTTTGCCCGGTTGCCACCGCAACCCGGAATTACATTTCCTCGACAGCTTCCACGCCCAATATGCGTAAGCCGTTACGGATAACCTGCCCTAACTGAAGCGCCAGAAAAAGCCTCGCGCCGCTCAAATCCGCATCTTGTGCCACGATGAAGCGCTTCTGCGGTTGGTCATTGCCCAAGTTCCAATAAGCATGGAAAGCGCCGGCAAGCTCGTAAAGGAAAAAGGCAATACGGTGTGGCTCGCGCGCCTTGGCAGCAGCCTCGACCTCACGCGGGAGCTGCGCGGCAAGCTTGACCAGGCCCATCTCCTCTTCGCCCAGCAAGTGGAGGTTTTCTGCCGAAGGTGCGAAGCCCTCGGCCGCTCCCTTGCGCAGGGTCGAGCTGATCCGAGCGTGCGCATATTGCACGTAGAATACCGGATTATCCTTCGACGCCTCGACCACCTTGTCGAAATCGAAGTCCATCTGCGCTTCTGGCTTGCGGGTCAGCATGGTGAAACGCACCACGTCTTTGCCCACCATCTCGACCACGTCGGCCAGGGTCACAAAATTCCCGGCCCGCTTCGACATTTTGAACGGCTGGCCGCCCTTCATCAGCTGGACCATCTGCACCAGCTTGACGTCGAACGGGATAGCCTTGCCCTGCCCTTCGCTGAGCGCAGCAACCGCCGCCTTGATCCGCTTGACCGTGCCGGCGTGGTCCGCGCCCCAGATATCGATCAGCTCATCGGCATGCGCGGCTTTTTCGAGGTGGTATGCGAGATCCGCACCGAAATAGGTCCAGCTGCCGTCTGACTTCTTGATGGGGCGATCCTGGTCGTCGCCGAACTTGGTGGAGCGGAACAACGGAAGTTCGACCGGCTCCCAATCCTCGGGCGTCTTGCCCTTGGGCGCTTCGAGGACGCCGTCATAGACCAGGCCATGCTGGCGCATCCACGCCTCGGCCGCTTCGGGCTTCTTCGCTGCTTGCAGCGCGGCTTCGGACGAAAACAGGTCATGATGGATGCCCAGCAGGCCCAGGTCGCACTTGACCATTTCCATCATCGCAGCAACCGCACGGCCGCGGAACAGCACCAGCCACTCGCTTTCGAGCGCGCCGACATACCTGTCGCCGAACTCCTCGGCCAATGCCTGCCCTACCGGAACCAGGTAATCGCCAGGGTAGAGCCCTTCGGGCACCTCGCCGATGTCCTCGCCCAGCGCCTCACGATATCGCATATGGGCAGAGCGAGCGAGTACATCGACCTGCCCGCCCGCATCGTTGATATAATATTCGCGCGTGACTTTGTGCCCCGCCCATTCCAGCAGGCTGGCCAGCGCATCACCCACAACCGCGCCACGGCAATGTCCCATATGCATCGGCCCGGTGGGATTGGCCGAAACATATTCGACATTCACCGTTCGACCGGCGCCCATTACCGAACGACCATAGTCTTCGCCCGCAGCAGCGATCGCAGCGAGCTCTGCCAGCCACGCAGCGGGATCGAGTCGCAGATTGATAAAACCAGGCCCGGCAATTTCCGCACTTGTGATCGAAGAATCGGTCTCGAGCTGAGCAACAATCTTGCTCGCCAGTTCGCGCGGATTTGTTCCAGCAGGCTTTGCCAGGACCATGGCGGCATTGGTCGCCAGGTCGCCATGGCTGGGATCGCGCGGGGGTTCCACAGTGACGTTAGCGCGCGGCAGCCCAGCAGGCAGATCACCTGCAGCTTCAAGCGCGCTCAGCGCGGCGTCAATCTTCCCGGCAAAGGATGCGTAGATGGTCTGGGTACTGGACATGGTCGCGCGGTTAGCCGACCTGCGGAAAATCGCAAGCTTCGGCTCCTCCTTTCAGGTCAGATCAGCGGGTGGCGTTGTAGGCCAGTTGCGCCTCTGAAAGCTGGAAGCCCACCAGCAGCTCAAAGCTGGCGCGCTGGATCGCTGTGCGCACCTGCGGGTCAGCCAGCGGATCGAGTGCGGCATCGGGATCGCCCGCCTTGCGCTTGCGTGTGATGCGTTCGCGAACGTCTGCGGGCAACGTAGCTTCGGCACGATCAACAAAGGCGCCTGCCTGTGCGCTGGCCTGGGCGCGCTCCTGCCCATCGGCAAAGTTCAGTGTCACCGTTCCAATGCGTTTGCTGACAACCGCAGTGCCGCCGCGCATCACGGTTGCGAAATAGGGCAAGGTCACCTGGCGTGCGCCGCGCGTATCCGTGCGCCGAGCAAGCACGTCAAAGGTTGAATTGGAATAGACGCGCTCGGTGCTTTCATCGCAAGTCGTGCGCAGATTGGTGATCGATGCAACCACATCGAGGTTTGCTGCCGTGCGATCGCCTTCGCTGCGGAACAGGGTAACATCGCCGGTATAGTCGGGAATTCCCACGGTCGGGCACGAAGTAAGCACAGTAGAAATACCAACGCCTTCATTGATGACCAGTTCCCCTTGGCGGGAGCAACCAGCCAGTGCCGCGGCAAGGGCAATTGCGGGAAGGATGCGGCTGCGGAACTTCATAAGGTAACGATCCCTGGATAGTCGTCTCTGCGAATGCGTTTTCACGCCCTAGCGGCGCGCAACACAAAGCGCTAGAGGGCGGCGCATGAACGATGGATTGCAAAAAGCGGATTCCGGGGACATTTCCCTGGCCGATGGCGTCGGCGCCCCGCTCACGCTGCTGATCGCTGCTCCGCGCGGGTTCTGCGCCGGGGTGGATCGCGCCATCGATATCGTCGAGCGTGCGCTCGATCGCTATGGAGCGCCGGTCTATGTCCGGCACGAGATCGTGCATAATCGCTTCGTGGTCGAACGCCTCAAGGCCAAGGGCGCGGTTTTCGTCGACGAACTTGATGAAGTGCCGAATGATGCACCGGTCGTGTTTAGCGCGCATGGCGTACCCAAATCCGTCCCGGCCGAAGCGGAGCAACGCGATCTGCTCTATTTCGACGCGACTTGTCCGCTAGTCAGCAAGGTTCACCGCCAGGCCGAACGGCAAGCGGAAAAGGATCGTCACATTATCTTCATCGGCCATGCGGGCCATCCGGAAGTGGTCGGTACGATGGGGCAACTCGACCCGGGCAGCATGACGCTGGTCGAAACAATCGCCGACGTCGATGCCTTGCCGTTTACCCCCGATGCGAAACTGGCCTTCCTCACCCAGACCACGCTGTCGGTCGACGACACCGCAGAGATCGTCCTGGCCTTGCGCTCTCGCTACCCCGACATCGCCGGGCCAAAGGCCGAGGACATATGCTACGCCACCTCCAATCGGCAGGCGGCGGTTAAGCGGATCGCCCCGGAAAGCGACCTTGTGCTGGTAATCGGCGCGCCCAATTCCTCCAATTCGTTGCGACTGGTCGAGGTTGCCGAACGGCTGGGAACGCCAGCAAAGCTGATCGAACGGGCAGGAGATATCGATCCAAGTTGGCTTGATGGTGTTACCACGATCGGGCTGACCGCGGGGGCATCTGCTCCGGAAGAGCTGGTACGCGAAGTGGTCGACCGGCTGGCCGAATGGCGCGCTGTCACCGAGGAAACAGTGACGGCTGCCGACGAGAAGATGGTGTTCAAACTGCCACGCCGGTTGAGCGACTAGGGGTTGGGATTTGGCCGTTTACACGCATCTCGCAGCCGAGCAGCTCGCCGAGCTGATTGCCGAATACGATGTCGGTCAATTGGTTTCGGCCAAGGGTATCGCGGAAGGTGTTTCGAACAGCAACTGGCTGGTCGAAACGACCGGCAAGGACGGCCGCGGTGCACGCTTCATTCTGACCATGTACGAGGAACGGGTGAACCCCGACTACCTGCCATTCTATCTTGGCCTTCTCGATCATCTGGCGGCCAAGGGGGCGCCGGTGCCGGGGACAATCCATGACCGCGCTGGAGCAGCCTTTCGTTTTGTTGCGGACCCAGATGGAGACGCCAAGGCTGTTGCACTAATCGAATTTCTTCCCGGTGTTTCGGTCGACCATCCAACCGAGGCGCAGGCCCATAGCGTGGGAAGGGCCTTGGCGGGGATTCATCTGGCGGTCGCCGATTTTCCGCAGCGCGGGGTGCAGACCATGGGGCTCGGGACATGGGACCGCATGATCCACGATTGCGGCGAGGGTGGCCTTGCGCTGATCGATCCGGAACTACCCGGGCTCGCTTTTTCAGAGCTGTCCTACCTTGCTGGAAACTGGCCGGGTGGGCTTCCGCAGGGCGTGGTCCATTGCGATCTTTTCCCGGACAATGTGCTGATGCTCGGCGACGAGGTGACCGGCCTGATCGACTTCTATTTCGCTGCAACCGACCTTTTGGCCTACGATCTGGCAGTAACCCATGCGGCATGGTCTTTCACCAAGGGAGGCCGCAACTTTCGCCCTGAGATTTCCCGCGCCCTGCTGCGTGGATACGAAGAAGTCCGTCCGTTGCTCGAGTACGAGCGCGAGCATTTGCCGGTGCTGGCGCGTGGCGCCTGCATGCGCTTTATCTCCAGCCGTGCCTATGACTGGATCAACACGCCCGCCGACGCGCTGGTGACCCGCAAAGACCCGATGGATTTCGTCCGGCGTCTCCAATTCTATACCGACGCTGCCGACCAGGCCTTCTCAAACAGATCATGATCGGAACGCTGCGCCAGATGAAGAAGGTCGAA
>SBHJ01000080.1 GCA_006226465.1 Alphaproteobacteria bacterium
CGCGCCGAACAGTTGGGCGTGGCCAACAAGGTCAAGTTCGCGCTGATGGACTATCGCGACGTTACCGGCGAGTTCGACCGGATCTCTTCGGTCGGCCTGCTCGAACATGTCGGAACGATTCACTATCCGCAATTCTTCGAGCACACCAATCGCCTGCTCAAGACTGATGGGGTGATGATCAGTCATTGCTGCGGTCGCGCCGGACCACCTGGATTTACCGATGCGTGGACCCGCAAGTACATCTTCCCCGGCGGCTACATCCCGGCGTTGAGCGAGCTCGTGACCGAGAGCGAAAAGGCCGGTTGGCAGGTTACGGACGTTGAAGCGATGCGCTTCCACTATTCCTACACGCTGGAAGAATGGTACAATCGCACGGTCATGCATCGCGACGAAATCACGGAAATGTACGACGAGCAGTTCTACCGAATGTGGCTGTTCTACCTTGCCGGTGCCGAGCAAAGCTTCCGCAATGGCACGCTAGTCAATTGGCAGCTGCAATATGTGAAGGATCGTAACGCAATCCCGATGACGCGCGAATATATCCATGAAGAGTCCGCGCGCCTGCGCGAAATGGGCGAAGTGCCCGCCTGGCGCTTCGATCCGGAGATGAAGGAAGCCGCCGAATGAGCAATGCCCTGATCGACCGGTTCCTCGGTTCGATCGTCAAGCAAGGCCGGCTCACCATCACCATGCCATCGGGCGCGGTTCACGTGTTGGGCGAGCCTGCCGAAGGCTTCCCCGAAGTCGCCATCCGCCTGACCGACAACAAGGTCGTGCGCGATATCCTGCTCGATCCGCGACTGGGCGCAGGCGAGGCCTATATGGACGGGCGGATCGTGATCGAGCGCGGCGACGTGATGCAGCTGGTCCAGCTGATCCGCGCCAACAAGCCGTGGGAACGCGGCGGCAAGCTCAAAGACCCCTCCCCCTGGCGCAAGCTGCGCGATGGGGCGAAATTCCTCGCCACTTCGTTCAACGAGGCGCGCTCGTCGAAACGCAATGTCGCGCATCACTATGACATCGGCAACGATCTCTACCGCCTGATGCTCGACCATGAGCATATGCAATATAGCTGCGCCTATTGGGCACCGGGGATCGAGACTTTGGCGCACGCGCAGGAGGCCAAGTTGGCACATATCGCCGCCAAGCTGGCTCTGGAACCGGGCCAGCGCGTGCTCGACATCGGCTGCGGCTGGGGCGGCATGGCGATCTATCTGGCGCGCCATTTCAATGTTCGGGTGCATGGCATCACCCTGTCGGAAGAGCAGCTCGCGCTCGCTGTTGAACGCGCTGCAGAGGCCGGGGTAAGCGACCGCGTCAGCTTCGAACTGGTCGATTACCGCGACCTTGCCAAGCGCGGCGAAAGCTTCGACCGCATCGTTTCCGTCGGCATGTTCGAACATGTCGGGCGGCCGCAATTCGAAACCTTCTTCCGCGCCTGCGCCAACCTGCTCAGCCAAGACGGGGTGATGCTGCTCCATACCATCGGGCGCTTCGGCAAGCCGGGCAAGACCGACGCCTTCACAGCAAAATACATCTTCCCCGGCGGCTACATTCCGGCACTGTCCGAAACTCTCGCCGCATCGGAGAAATCGCGGCTGATCCATAGCGATATCGAGACTTTGCGGCTGCACTACGCACTGACCCTGCGCCAATGGTATGCCAATTGCGAAGCCAATCGCGATACGATCGTCGCGATGATGGATGAGCGGTTCTATCGCATGTGGACCTTCTATCTCGCCGGAGCGACCGCGGTGTTCGAAAGCGGGGGCATGGGCAATTACCAGATCCAGTTCACGCGCAATCGCCGCGCGCTGCCGCTGACAAGAAATTACATGCTGGAGGCTGAGCGCAAACTGCTGACGGATTGAAGGGCATAGGGAGAGACGATGATGGCCGAGATATACCGAACACCCGATGATCGTTTCACGAACCTGCCGGACTTTCCCTTTGCGCCGCATTACCACGAGATTTCCGGCGGTCTGCGACTGCACTATCTCGATGAAGGTCCTCGCGACGGGCCGATTGTCCTGATGCTGCACGGCGAGCCAAGCTGGTGCTTCCTTTACCGCAAGATGATCCCGCTGGTGGTCGCCGCAGGCTATCGCGCCATCGCACCCGACCTGATCGGCTTCGGCAAGTCCGACAAACTCACCCGCAAGAGCGCATATAGCTATGCCAAACATGTCGCCTGGATGCGCGAATGGCTGGAAGCGCTTGACCTCAGGAACATGATCCTCGCCTGCCAGGATTGGGGATCGCTGATCGGGTTGAGGCTGGTGGCGGCCATGCCCGATCGCTTTGCCGGGGTGGTCCTGTCCAACGGCGGCCTGCCTGCCGGGCAAGCGGCACCGCCCGCCTTTGCCGCATGGCGGCGTTTCTCCAAATGGAGCCCGGTGTTCCCGATTGGCGGCATTCTGCAGCGCGCCACCAAGACCGAACTGACCGACGCGGAAGTCGCCGCCTACAACGCGCCCTTCCCCACCCGCGCCAGCAAGGCAGGCGCGCGCATATTCCCTCAACTGGTGCCGCTGGGAGAAAACGAGGCTGTGCCAGACCAGCTCGCCGCATGGG
>SBHJ01000210.1 GCA_006226465.1 Alphaproteobacteria bacterium
TGACTGTTAATCACTTGGTCGTTGGTTCGAATCCAACTCGGGGAGCCACTTTCGTGCCGGCGGCGCACTAGAGCCCCAGCAGCAATCTGCCCCCAACCCAGATCACCAGCGCAGCAGTCAGCCAACGGATGATGTCCTGCGGCAGAAATCGGACGGCCAGCAGGCTGCCAATCTGCCCACCCACCGCTACTGCGATCAGCAATGGCAGTCCGTTGTCGATCGCGACGGAGAGCGTCCCTGTGCCATTCTTCAGGATCTGGCCTGCAAGGCCAAACATGGAATTGACCAGAATGAACAGGCTCGCGGTTGCGGCAATTGCGCGGGCATCACGCCAGCGCGTAAGGTGGAGCAAGGGTGCCAGGAATATCCCGCCACCGATACCAACCAGCCCAGCAAGATAGCCCAGCGGTGCTGCAGCGAGCGGCATCATGCGCGCAAGCCGACTTGGCTCTGCTTCTCGTTCATCGCTCACCGGAAAGAGCATGAAAATGCCGGTGAGCAAGAGGCTGACGCCCAGCATCAACAGGAATGCCTCTCGGGTTATCGGGGTCAACCCGCCCAGCAGCGCCGCAGGCGCGGCAAGCGCTGTGAGCAGGGCCGCACCGCGCCACGGCATGATGCCAGCCCTGCCGAAACGCACCGTGTTGCCCGCAACCACCACGATATTGCATGCCAAGGCCAATACCGGCAGCAGCCGATAGTCGAGCCCTGACAGCGCAAGCAACGCTGCGTAAGTCGACCCGCCGCCAAAGCCGACCGAAGCATAGAGCAAGGCTGTAACGAAGAATCCGGCGATCAGGAGCGGCATATTGGCTCTCTATCCCGCTCGACTGGGCCGTGCTAGCGCAAAGCTTTGGTGGGAGGATCAAGATGCAGATCGATTTAGGCGCAGAACTCATTCGCGCGGGATCTGGTGACGCAAATCTCGTTGCCGAAATTACTGCCGATGCTTTCTATGACGACCCCTTCAACCGCTGGATATTCGGCACTTTTCCGGCGATCAGTTCCATGTTCCACATCCTGGCGCGGGGTGTCTATATCCCGCGCGGATTTGCCTATCGTCTCGGCGACGAAGGCGCATGTATGTGGATGCTGCCCGGGCAGCAGACGGATTTCAGCATGTCAGTTTACGCTGCCATCGCCTGGTCTTCCCTGCTCAAATCGGGCCCGCGCTCGGTCGTAAGAGCGATCAAGACCGGCAATGCAATGGACGCCCAACACCCGCACTTTCCCCACGCCTATCTGTTCAGCATTGGTGTGCGGCGAAATCAGCAAGGAAAGGGGCTGGGGCGCAAGCTCATTCAACCTGTGCTCGATGCATGCGACCGCGAAAGCCTTCCCGCATATCTGGAGAATTCGAACCCGGCCAATACCGGCTTCTATCGCTCATGCGGCTTCGAAGAGGTTGGCAAGGTAATCCACCCCGAGGCGGATAGTCCGCCGCTGGTCCCTATGCTCAGGCAGCCGCGCCCGCCAGCCTGACCGGCCAGCGAGCGCCCACCAAGATCAAACGGTTGCCGCCTTCCCGCCCACGGCACCATGGCAATGCTTGTACTTGTTGCCGGAACCACAGGGACATGGCGCATTGCGGCTGATTTCCATACCGGCGAAGGGATCTTCGGTCAGTGATCCGCCAGAGGCGGCCGCTGCGCGCGCACTTCCCGCCAGAGCGCCAAACAATTCAGGTCGTTGCTCTGACCCGTCACCATCGTTCGAATTGTCCAAACCGGTAAAGGGATCGATGTGGCCGGTGAGGAAATCGGGCAGATCGGGCAGATTGTCCGTCTGCGGCGCGGGTGCGGCGCGGATTTCGGACTTGATCAGGATCCGGGTCACATCCTCGCGCAGCGTTTCGAGCATCCGTTCAAACAGCCCGAAAGCTTCCTGCTTGTATTCATTGATCGGCTGCTTTTGCGCATAGGCGCGCAAGTTCACAACTTGCCGCAGTGCGTCGAGCGTTGCGAGATGCTCTTTCCAGTGATGATCGAGCCGTTCGAGTAAAACGCTCTTTTCGACCTGGCGCCAGATGCCCGCATCATTGGCTGACATTTTGGCGTCCATGATGCCATCCGCCTCGTCGCGGAGGCGCTCTTCGAGCAATTCGGGTTCCACATGATCTTCGGCAAGCCAGGCGTCGAGCGGCGGGGCCATGCCGAGCACGTCTTCCACCCTGGCTTTCAGACCCTCGATATCCCATTGTTCAGGATAGGATCCCGGCGGGCAGGCTTCGCCCACCAAGGCATTGATCGTGTCATGGCGCATATCCACCACAACATCGTCCACACGTTCGGCTTCCATGATTTCGCCGCGCTGTTCGTAAATCACCTTGCGCTGGTCGTTCATCACGTCGTCGAACTGCACCACATGCTTTCGCACGTCGTAATTACGCGCCTCAACCTTTTTCTGCGCGGTCTCGATTGCCTTTGACAGCCATTTCGATCCGATCGCTTCGCCATCGGCGAGATTGGAATTCATCATCCGCGCAAACAACGTATCAGGGCCGAAGATGCGCAGCAGGTCATCTTCGAGGCACAGATAGAAGCGCGACAGGCC